>JBBIJS010000178.1:0-6073 GCA_037445855.1 Chloroflexota bacterium
TCCAGCATCGGCGACGCGGCGATGTGGAAGATCAAGTACGAATGGCTGAAACCCGGCGTGCGCGAGCGCGAGATTGAAGCGAAGGTGCACGAGTTCATGCTGGAACGCGGCTGCGAAATCATCTACGACATCATCGTCGCAAGCGGCGGCAACACCAGTCCGTACCGCCGCTGGGCAACCGACAAACTCATCCGCCAGGGCGATCTCGTGATCGTGGACATTAACGCGGTCGGTCCGTCCGGTTACTTTATCGATTTCGTGCGCTGCTTCAAAGTCGCGAGCAAGATGACGCCGAAGGACATCGATCTGTACCACGAAGTTTACGACTCGATGTACGCCGGCATCGAAAATCTGCGTCCCGGCAAAACGACGGCTGATGTCGTCCGCCCGTTCCCCAAATACGACGACGACAAGTACGGGACCGTCACGCTCCAGCAGTTCGCGCACAGCATCGGGCTGACGCTCTACGAAGGCATGTGGATGTCGCGCGCGTACTCGCTCGACTATCCCGCTGAGATCAAAGAGAATATGTACTTTGCGATCGAGACGTTCGCGGGACATCCGGGCTTGCAGCAGACCGTGCGTCTCGAAGAGAATGTGCTGGTGACGAAAGAAGGTCCGGTCGTCTTTACACAGATGGAACACATGGAAGAGGCGATGCAGAGGTAATCTTATGGCGAACCTACTGGTAGCGGTCACGGATTCTGTCTTTCCAAATCTTGAGCCGACAAAGCAGGCATTGTCCGAAGTGCATGCCGAACTCAAGCTTGCCGAAGCGACCACGCCGGAGGCGATCCTGGCGGTCGCGCGCGAGGCGGACGCTTTGCTCGTCTGCTATGCCAAAGTTCCGGCGCAGATCATCGATCAGTTGAAACGCTGCAAGATCATCGCGCGCACGGGCATCGGCTACGACAACGTGGACATCGACGCGGCGACGCGCGCGGGCATCATCGTCACCAATGTGCCCGAGTACTGCGAAGACGAAGTGTCCGATCACGCAATGGCGCTGCTGCTCGCGCTGGTGCGCAAGATTCCGTTTGCGAACCAGCGCGCGCACGCCGGCAAGTGGGAAACCGCGGCGGTGAACCCGATCCATCGTTTGCGCGGGCGCGTCTTGGGTCTGGTGGGCTTTGGCAAGATTCCCAAATTGGTCGCGGCGAAAGCCCAGGCGTTCGGGCTGCGGGTGCAGACGTACGATCCGTACCTCACCGCGGAGACGACCGCCAAGTTCGGCGTCCAGCTCGTCAGTCTGGCGGACTTGCTCAAGACCTCGGATTATATCTCGGTTCACACGCCCTTGACGCCAGAAACCAAGAACATGTTCAACGCGGACGCGTTCCGCCAAATGAAACGCGGCGCGCTCTTGGTCAACACGGCGCGCGGACCGCTGGTGGATGTCGAAGCGCTGGTCGACGCGCTCGATGCCGGACAGCTCGCCGGCGCGGCGCTCGACGTGCTGCCGCAAGAACCACCCGTACCGGGTTTACGTTTGCTCGGACGCGACGATGTGATCCTGACGCCGCACACCGGCTTTTATTCCGAAGAGTCGATGGTGGATCTCCAGACTAAAGCCGCGCAGCAAGTCGCGCTGGTTCTCAGCGGCAAGGAACCGCGCTATCCGATTAATTTGAAAGCATTACGCGAGAGAAAATAAGTGGACAGTGGGCGGTGGACGGTGGTCAGAAATATCTGTCCACTACCCACTGACCGCTGTTTTTACGAGGAGCAATTCAATGGCAAATCAACCCTGGAAGACCGACAACTGGTTCGTCAGTCCCTGGAACTTTGCGGACGAAGTGCGCAAGGAATTCAAATTTGCGCCCAAGATCAAGGTGCACGACATCACCCTGCGCGACGGTGAGCAGCAAGCCGGCATAGAATTCAACTTGGACGACAAGATCGCCATCGCGGAAGCGCTCGCCGAAGCCGGCGTCCATCGCATCGAAGCCGGGATGCCGGCGGTTTCGCCGTCCGACGAAGCGGCGATCAAAGAGATCGTCAAACGTAATCTTGGTCCGCAAATCTTTGCTTTCTCGCGCTGCATGGTCGAAGATGTCAAGCGCGCGGTGGACACGGGTGTCACCGGCGTGGTGATGGAAGTTCCGTCCAGCCAGCACATCATCGAAAAAGCGTATCGCTGGCCCCTCGAAAAGGCGATCGAGACCTCGATCAAGTCCACCGCCTACGCGCACGAGCACGGATTGGAAGTCGTCTTCTTCCCGATCGACTTTACGCGCTCTGATATCACTTGGGTGCTCGACCTGATCACGCGCGTCGCGAACGAAGGTCACATGGACGCGCTCGCGCTGGTCGATACGTTCGGCGTCACCTCGCCGCACGCGATGCAATACCTGGTGCGGCAGGTCAAGGCGCGCATCAACAAGCGCCTCGAAGCGCACTTTCACATGGATTTTGCGATGGGCGTCGCGAACACGATCATGGCGCTGGCGGAAGGCGTCGAAGTGATGCACACGACCGTGCTGGGCATCGGCGAGCGCGCCGGCAACACGCCGATGGAAGAGACGGCGATGGCGCTCTTAACGATGTACGGCATCGACATCGGTTTGGACTATGCCAAATTGACCAAACTTGCCAAACTCGTCCAGCAGCGTTCCGGCATCGCCGTGCCGTGGAACAAGCCGATCGTCGGCGATATGTTGTACAACGTGGAGTCGGGCATCATCACGTCCTGGCTCAAGAACTGCGGACACGCCGACGCGACCGAAGTCTTCCCGTATCGTTGGGAAGTCGTGGGTCAAAAGCCCGCCGAATCCGTCATGGGCAAAGGCAGCGGCTTGGACTCGGTCAAGGTCTGGCTCGAGGAAGAACACCTGACGGCGACAGAAGATGAAGTTGCCAAGATCTTGTCGATCGTCAAGAGTTTCTCCCTGGAACGCAAACGGCTCTTGACCAAAGCCGAGTTCCGCGATATTGCCGAGGACATTGTCAGCGCCAAAGCAAAAGCATAGTCGAGTACGACAAGCCCAGCCGCGCGAGGCGTGGTTCAAAAAGTCAGCGCGGCTGGGCCGTTGTTATCTGGAGGAGTTGGATGAGTCCGGACTATACAAGTTTTGGATTGCAGGACAAGGTCGCGATTGTGACCGGTCCTTCCCAGGGCATTGGTCGAGCGATGGCGGTTGCATTTGCGCAAGCCGGCGCGCACGTGGTGCTGGCGGAACATCCGGCGTTTCATCAGGAAGCGCTCAGGGAATTGGCGCGCGAGCTCGAAGGAATGGGACGCCAGGCGTTGGTTGCGCCGACGGATGTGACGGATGTCAAGCAGGTGCGCGCGATGGCTGATCAGGCGAAAGCGAAATTCGGTCGCATCGATATTCTCGTCAACAACGCCGGCTGGACGGACACCACCCCCGCCGTCGACGTGACCGAAGAGGAATGGGACCGCACGCTCGATGTTTGTCTCAAGAGCGCGTTCTTCTGCGCGCAAGCGGTCGCGCGCGTAATGATCCCGCAGGGCGGCGGCAAGATCATCAACATCGGCTCGAACTTTGGCATCACGGCGTTCAAGGGCCGCGTGGCGTACTGCACCGCCAAAGCCGGCGTTCACCAACTGACGCGCGTCCTCGCGCTTGAGTGGGCGCCGCACCAGATCAACGTCAATTCCATCGCGCCGTGTCTCACCGAAACGCCGGGTCGCCGCGACGTGATGGCGCGACCGGGTTTCAAGGAATCGATTCTCGAAATGCTGCCGATCGGACGCTGGAATCAGCCCGAAGACCTCGTCGGCGCGGCGCTCTACCTCGCCAGTCCCTTATCCGATATGGTCGTCGGTCACATCCTGGCGGTTGATGGCGGCTGGACCATTCACTAACGATGACGGCAACTCCAGCGAGTTTTGGCTTGGCGGACACGGTCGCCATCGTCACCGGCGCGTCGCAGGGCATCGGGCGGGCGCTGGCGCTGGGGCTGGCGCGAAATGGCGCGCACGTCGCGCTCGTCGGTCTCAACGCAGCGCGCGCGGAACAAGTCAAGGCAGAAATCCAAACGCTCGGGCGCAAGGCGCTCGTCGTTCCAACCGACCTCTTGCAGGTATCGCAAATTCGCGCGATGGCAGAGCAGGTTCATTCTCACTTTGGTCGGATCGACATCCTGGTCAACAACGCCGACTGGACCGGCACGACGCCGGCAGTGGACGTGACCGAAGAAGAATGGGATCGCACTTTAGATATTTCGCTCAAAGGACTATTCTTCACCTGCCAGTCGGTTGCCCGCTTTATGATCCCGCAAAAAAGCGGCAAGATCGTCAATCTCGGTTCAACGTTTGGCGTTGTAGGTTTTGCCGATAAATCCGTCTACGCCGCGGCGAAAGCCGGCGTCCATCATATGACGCGCGTGCTGGCGCTGGAGTGGGCGCGGCAGGGGATCAATGTGAACGCCGTCGCGCCGTGCATCACCGAAACAGCATCGCGCCGCGCAATTCTTGAGCGCCCGGGCTACAAGGAATGGGCGACCGCTCAAATGCTGCCGATCGGACATTGGGCGCAGCCGGAAGATATGGTCGGCGCGGTGCTGTTCCTGTCCAGCCATTTATCCGATATGGTCGTCGGTCATGTTCTGATGGTGGATGGCGGTTGGACGATTCATTGATTCGCAAGTCGGTAGAGAGAGACGGGCGGATTGCGAACCCCGCAGGTTTATTGATGAAAGTATTGAGAAGAGGCGTATGAAAATCGATATCCACACTCATTTTATTCCCCCCCAACTTATCGCGGACGCGCGACAAGGGCGCGCGTTGAACAATCTCAAACTGGAGCAACGCCACGGCGCCGAGTGGGTAGTCCATCCACAGGGCTACCAATATCCGCTGGCTGCCGAGTTCTGGGATATGGAAGCCAAATTGCGGCAGATGGATAAACTGGGTCTCGACGTTTCTATCCTTTCGATCTCACCCACCCTATTCTTCTATTGGGCGGACGCGCATGCCACTTGCGATTTCTGCCAACTGGCAAACGAGTCGGTTGCTCAAATGGCGCAACAGTCCGGCGGACGGCTGCGCGGGATGGCGACGGTCCCGCTGCAAGACCCGGCGGCAGCCACGGCTGAATTGCGCCGGGCAGTCACGAAACTTGGATTGCGCGGCGTGGAGCTGGGCACGACGATGGAAAACGCGCCGCTCGACGATCTGCGCTTTGATCCACTTTTTGCAGCCGCCGAAGAACTGGATGTGCCGGTCGTGCTGCATCCGTACTATGTGGGTAGCAAGCCGCAGTTAGCCGATTTCTATATGACCAACTTGATCGGCAATCCATTGGAGACGACCATCGCCGCGGCGCGGCTCATTCTCTCTGGCTGTCTGGATCGTCATCCCAAGTTGAAAGTTATCCTAGTCCACGCCGGCGGTTTTTTGCCGTTCCAGATCGGGCGGCTGGATCATGGATACGACGTGCGTTCGGAAACGCATGCGGTCATCCCACAACCGCCGTCCAGTTATCTGAAGCGTTTCTATTTCGATACGATCACGCACGCCAACCTACCGCTAAAATTTCTGATCGACCTCGTGGGCAAAGAGCACATGGTCATCGGCACGGACATTCCCTTCGACATGGCAGATACGCACTTTACGGAGCGATTGTCATTTGCGAATCTTGGCGGCGATGCCGCGAACGCGATCCAGTCGCAAAACGCGATTCGGCTTTTTGGTCTCGAACAAACCGCAGCGGGAGCGGCGCGAACATGAAAGACCGCTACGATCTGTTTGTCGACGGTCGGTCCGTCCCGGCGAAGGGCGGCGGCTATTTCGCCGTCGAGAACCCGGCGAAGGGTGAAACCGCGTGTCAGGTTGCTGAAGGCAAAGCCGAAGATATCCAATGGGCGGTCGAGGTCGGCAAGCAGGCGTTCAAAGATGGACGCTGGTCGCGAATGGAACCGCGGCAACGCGCGCGCATCCTGAATCGCGCCGCGCAAGGTTTGTTGGACGCGGCGGACGCGCTGGCGGAAATCGAAACCGTTTCCACGGGCCGCCCGATCCGCGAGATGCAAGCGCAGATTCGGCGCATCCCCGAATGGCTGGAGTACTTTGGCGCGCTGATCCAGGCGGCGGAAGGCAGCGTGCCGC
>JBBIJS010000179.1:0-6054 GCA_037445855.1 Chloroflexota bacterium
AGCCGGGAATGTACGTGGCGCACCCGGCGGCGCGCGATTTTTTCTACGTGACGCTCGTCAAATAATCTACACCGCGAAGATGTTTAGGACACGGATTCATGCGGACACTTGCGCCATCCCCGCAGGAGACAAGTGTAGGTGTTTTCGCGGATGTGACATTTATTCTGGTATAATGTTCTGCGCGATCGAAACGGCATGAGCGGCGTCTTCTGGCTCCACCCGACGCCGCAGCATGCGCCGCCCCAACCCGTCCGCGCGGCTTGTTCCAATGCTCTCCACCGTTTGACCGATTGCATGATGAAGTACAATCGGACCATGGAGAAACAACCGATGCTCATACACGACCACGTGCTGGACGCGGTGGTGGTATGGTAACCCGTTTGCGTTTGACCGACTGGCCCAATCGCGTCAGCTGGCTGATCCTCGCGGTCTTTCTGATTGCCGTCGCCGCGCTGACGAAAACCGAACCCAAATCTTGGAACGACCGGTCGCACATCGCAGCCATCGAGTCGTTCGTCGAGCGCGGGACCTGGGCGATTGAGGGTTCGCCGTGGCAGGATCAGACCCTCGACAAGGTTCTGCTCAATGGCAGATTTTATTCCGACAAAATGCCGCTGCTGTCGCTCGTGGGTGCAGGGGCGTACGCCATTCTACACTACGGATTGGGTGGCTCGCTCGCACCTCACTGCTCCCACGTCAGCCATCTCTGCGCGTACCGCTTCTTGACCTTCGGACTCGTCGGTATTCCAGCGGCGTTGATGCTCTGGCTTTTTTTTGATTTCGCACGCCGCAGCGCGGTACCACCGTGGGCGGCGCTGCTTGGGACCGTGGCGCTGGGCGTTGGTACGATGATATTTCCCTATGCGCTCGTCTTCAATCACCATCTGCCTGCGGCGGTCAGTCTGTTCGCGAGTTTCTATCTGTTGACGACGCGCCGGGCGAGCAATCGTTGGGGGTTGATGGCTGCCGGTTTCCTGGCTACCTTGGCGCTCTCGTTCGACGCTTTGGCGGGAGTCATGACCGCCAGCCTGTTCGCCATCGCGCTGATACGCTACCGTTCCCGGGTGGGCTTTATGCTTGCGGGCGCAGCCATTCCCCTCGCACTCACCGCGCTGCTCGACTACCAGATCACCCAGACCATCTTCCCGCCCTACCTCATTCCCAATGGTTTTGCGTATCCTGGCTCTGCATCGCCGCCCACCGTCGGCGGCAACGCCGCGCCCGATGATTATGCGGTTTACGCGTTCCGGATGTTTGTTGGGGGGAGGGGGTTGTTTGCCTACAATCCACTGCTCTTGTTCGCTCTCGCTGGCGCGATGAGCGTCGTGCGCCGCCGAAAGCACCCGCTGAGGATAGAAGCGCTTTGCGTCCTGTTCGGTTTCATCTTGCAGAGTCTCTACCTCGTGACGAACACGCGAGATCTCGGCGGCGCGGGGTACGGCGAACGCTGGTTCGTTTCCGCGATCCCGCTGTTGTTCGCGTTCATCTTTTTCGCGCCGCCTTTGAACGCGCCGACTTGGAAAACCGCTGGGTGGATTCTCTTCATCCCGCTCCTGGGGCTTTCGGTGTTCTCGTCGCTCCAGGGCGCGCAAGCCCCATGGCACGCATGGCTGCCGCCGGTACAAATGATTCGCTTTCGCGAAGCTCCGAATGTCATCGGAATCCGGTGGAACGTGAAATTCCCGTGAGTCGGACGGCAAAAGCATGATCCACATATCTCTTTCGCGGCTTGGCTGGGTCGGGCTGGCCGGGCTATTCGTCGCCTGCGCGCCAGTTCCTTATCCGATAAAGCCAATCGCGCCGACGCCAACCACCCGCGCCGCGCGAACCCGCACGCCAACCGAGACGGCTGGCGCCGTCGCGCAAATCATCCCACCCCCCAAGCCCAACGTAGAGCCGACCGGCGCATCTCCCTTGTCGGCGAATAGCGCCACGCCAACGCCGCGCGCCGCTCAGTCCTGCCGCGAGACGCGCGGGCGGCTTGCCGTCGCGCATTTGGACAGCGCAACCCTGGGTCGTCGCGTCGCGTATTCGATTTATCTTCCGCCTTGCTACGACGCAGACCCGCAGCGCGTTTATCCGGTGCTGTACCTCCTCCACGGTGTCAACGCCGATCACACGCAGTGGCTCGATCTCAACGTTGCGCCGGACGCGGACGCGTTGATCGCCCAGCGCACGCTCGCGCCGTTCGTCATCGTGATGCCGGATGGAGACTATCGCGTCGGGGAAGATTACGCGACATTCGTTCTGCGGGACCTGCTGCCGCACGTCGAGCAAACCACGCGCGTTTCGCGCGAACGTGCCGGTCGCGCGATTGGCGGTCTGTCGCGCGGCGGCTACTGGGCGCTCTACCTCGCGCTGATGCATCCCAATCTTCTGGCAGCCGTTGGCGGACATAGTCCGGCGACGAATGCAGCGCTCACCGAACTGCTCACGCTGAATGGGGATGCGATCGCGCGAAACGCGCTGCGAATTTACCTGGATGTCGGGCGCAACGACTACCTCGCCCCAGGCGTCATGCCGTTCGCCGCCGCGGTGCAGGCGCGCGGGTTAAACTCCGTTTTCCACATCTACGCCGGCGGGCACGCTCGCGCCTATTGGCGCGCTCACACTTCCGAGTATCTGCTCTTTTATGCTGCTGACTGGCGACGATAACCTCGGGCTTGCCAGATTCTCAAAGAATCGCATGGAGTATCCTTTGTCGCCATTCACTTCACGCTTTCGCAACTCGGGGCGTCTGTCTGAGCTGCTCGATCGACTGCATCTTCGCAGCCCATTTCTTCGACTGGGCGTCCTCGGCGCTTTCACCTGGCTGGCATATCTCCACCTGACCATAACGTATCCATTGCCAGGAATGGTCGCGCGCTTTCCGCTCACGGATTTTGGGCGCGCAAACAATTACAGTCCGGCGGCGCTCCATGATTTTCTGATCTCTGTCTTCATCCCGTTTGGACTGTACCTGATGGCTTGGCGAGTCCTCCGCCGCGTTTCGTTCGATCGCCGTTTGCTTACCCTCGTGATCGGCTGGTCGGCGCTGTTCACGTTCACGCTGTCGATGATGTACCCCATCGGCGCGACCGACCTGTTTGACTATGTGTTCTATTCGCGTATTCTGGTGCGGTACGGACAGAATCCGTTGAGCGTGCCGCCCATGGTATTTCGCAATGACCCTTTCATCAAGACGGTTGTTTGGTACAAGACGCCTGCGCCTTATGGTCCGTTGTGGGTGCTGCTGACCGCGCCGGGTTCGTATCTTGCCGGCGACGACCTCACGCGCAATCTTTTCGCGATGAAGGTGCTGCCCGCATTATTCTTTCTGGCATGCGTGTTGCTCATCTCATCTATCCTCAAACATCTCGATCCCGCTCATCGTCTGGTTGGAACGCTCCTTTTCGCGTGGAATCCGCTGGTCTTGTTCGAAGCGCCTGGCAATGGGCATAACGCGATCATCATGATGTTCTTCGTCCTCCTCGCGATCTACTTCCTCGTCCGCCGTGCGTGGATTTGGATGATGCCCGCGTTGGCGGCGTCCATTTTGGTCCAGTACGCTTCGGCGCTTCTCGTTCTGCCTTTCTTCCTCTATGGTTGGCGCACCCAAGCCGGCTCCAAGCATCGATTCCGAAACCTGGTTCTCTCAGGGGCGATTTCGTTTGTTCTGGTCGCCGTCGTCACAGCGCCATTTTTCGCGATTCCCACCGGCTTGCTTGAGGAAGCGCGTTGGTTCAGCCTCCTCGGCGTGCCATCGCTGCTGTATCACTATCTGAAAGGCTTTTTAGGCGACTCGGACGCCAGATTCTGGACGATGCTAGGGACCCATCTGACTTTCCTGGTCGTGTATGGCCTTGGCTTGCGGCGGATGGCCCAAATCGAGCATCCTGCGGGACTGCTCCATCTCAACACCTGGCTCATCCTCGCTTACCTGGCGTTGGCGTCGGTGTCGTTTCAGCCCTGGTTCATCCTCTGGCCGATCGCGTTAGGGCTTTGGATCAATCGCCGTCTCGCGCGGCGCGTGCTTCTCGTCTCCACGGTGTCGGGTCTGTTGTCGTACGCGGTCGCGTTTTTCTGGGTTTGGAATTGGACGAACTGGCCCAAGATCGAAACGAATGCCATTTTCGTCGGAGTGATTTTTGGACCCCCGCTGGTTGCCGGTCTTGTGACCGTGGCATACGATCAGTGGGTTCGCCACAGACGCCGCCGAATCGCCTTTTTAGCTGTCCGGCTCTGAACGCATCCAGCGCGTGCGCCGCGCGCAACTAGGTATCTTGAAACTCGTCCCTTGAGGGGGACGAGTTTCTTGTTGTGCGGGGCGAAAATGAACGACGTCACACTTGCCCCTTCGGCAACTCAGGGCAAGCTCTTGCGAGGAGCGCAAGAGTCTTCAAATTAGAAAACTGTAATCTCCGCGCCACATTCGTTCTAATCCGGGCAAGTTATGCTGTGAGCAGATGCGCGGAAACACTCGTGCGCATCAAGATCGGAGAACGGCGATGAGAGTCAATCTATTCAGGATTTTGGAGATCGAGAGCGCGCTGGTCGTGCTCGCGCTGGTCGCGATGCTCGGTTTCGTGGTCGCGACCCCGCCCGCGCTCACCTACCTGGTGGACGCGGTGCGTGGCTGGACCGGTCCCGAACCGATCGCCTTTGTTGAGAACACTTTCTACGGCATTGCCGATGCGTACCACCGGCTGACGTTCCGTGATCGCACGACGCCGGGATACTGGACGCCCACCGCGCCCGCGCCGTCCGTCGCGCTGTCGCCCGCTCGCCCCACGGCGAGTCCGCCCTCCGCGCCAGCCGCAACTCCGCCCGCTGTCTTTCCTCCCACCAACGTTGCGCCGCCCTATCCCAATCTCGCCGTACCCGGCGAAGGCGTGTGGCTCCCAATGCCGAACGCGTTCGACCCCACCGCTCCACCGTTGATGTACAAAACGTTTCTGCATCCCGATCCCACGCGTCCCTACGCGCGCGCCGCGATCGTCGCCATGGACGCGACGCGGCTGCACTTGCACGCGGTCGCCGGCACGGTCGAGCCGGTTTCGCCGGCGAATGTCACACGGACCGGATCGATTCCCCGCGCTGATCTTACATCGCTCGTTGCCGCGTTCAACGGCGGATTCAAAGCGACCCACGGGCATTATGGGATGATGGTCGACGGGCAGACGCTTCTGCCGCCGCAGCCGAACGCAGACACGATCGCGCTTTATCGGGATGGGCGCGTGCGGATAGCGCCCTGGTCGGTCATTTCCGACACGCTGCCACAGATGCAATCGTTTCGCCAGACGCCGGCGTTTCTGGCGTACCACGGTCAGGTCAACCCTGCCCTGATGGACGAGCGACTCATCACCTGGGGCGCGAGCGTGAGTGGCAAGACCGTCATCTGGCGCTCCGCGCTCGGCGTCAGCGCGGATGGGCGCACCCTGTTCTACGCCGCCGGCGAATCGCTCACGGCGCGGCGGCTGGCGGAGGCGCTGGTCACCGCGGGCGCGAGTAATGTCGCGGAACTGGATGTGAACTGGTCGTTCGAGCGTTTTCTCACGTACGCGCCGCCGAGCGGCAATCTGACTGAGCAGGTTTTGCTCGACCAGATGCACTACCAGCCGGGAATGTACGTCAAGTACCCGGCAGCGCGCGATTTTTTCTACCTGACGCTCGCGAAGGCAAACCAATGATGAGCGCAAATCGCCGGCGATCCATTGCAACGAAGGGGCACGCCGTGAGCAAAGACGGACGCCACCCCGCCGCATTGCTCGCGCAGGTCGAGGCGGCTCACGCCGCGCGGGATTGGCCGACCCTGCATGACTTGGGGTTCGCGCGATTCAAACCCAATAGCCGGGGCTCCGGGTCCTATTGGTTTTGCCGGGATGCCTACAACCGACTCAAGCGCGCAGCGGCGAGGCGCCATGGAGGAAGCGCAGACGACGAACTCGACGGGTGTGCTGATCATTCCCAACCTGCGCCACACTCGGCAAGTGCTGTGTGGCAGTGAGCGACCAATTCCTGATTAGAGAATTCAAATCTCCAACCTCGCCAGTTTTTCATCTGGGACTGGTAGAA
>JBBIJS010000180.1:0-6019 GCA_037445855.1 Chloroflexota bacterium
CGAACTGGTTCGCGCGCATGATGCTCGGCTTGAAGGCGACCGATTGCACGTCCGGTTTTCGCGCGTATCGCCGCCCGGTTTTGGAATCGATTGACCTTGACCACGTTTTCTCGAACGGCTACTCGTTCCTGATCGAATTGCTTTTCCTCTGTCAAGCGCGCGGCTGGCGTATCGGCGAAGCGCCGATCATCTACGAAGACCGGCGCGCCGGCACATCCAAAATCTCGCGCACGGAAATTTACAAAGCGACCTACACCGTACTGCGTTTATTTTATCGACGACTGCGCCACCGCGGCTAATCCTTTTCCCAGATGGAACAACCCAATGTCCCTTGTCCCCAGTGAAGATATCGCTTGCAATTTGTGCGGCTCGCGCGACCATCAAATGCTCTACCCCAGCACGTTGACCAACCTCACGCCGAATGCAGCGGATTTTCGCTGCACGAGCGCGGCGTATGGGGTGCACCCGCCGATCGTGCGTTGCAATGTATGCGGACTGGTGTACGCGAATCCGCGTTTCGATTCCGCCATCGTACGCGATAGTTACAGCGTGGTCGAAGACCCAACGTATGTGGAAGAGCGCGAGGGACGCGTGCTGACGTTCAGCCGCAACTTGAAACCTTTCGAGAAATTGATCGCGCCGAATTCCACGTCACGGCATCTGCTCGACGTGGGCTGCCACATCGGCGTGATGGTGGAGCTGGCGCAGCAGCGCGGCTGGGACGCGTGGGGCGTCGAGCCATCGACCTGGGCAGCGGAGCAGGCGCGCGCGCGCGGCTTGCGCGTCCTCACCGGCACGCTCGATACCGCGGAGGTACCGGCGGAATATTTCGACGTCGTGACGCTGTGGGACGTCGTCGAGCATCTGACGGACCCCGCGGCGGAGCTGCGGAACGTGCGTCGCGTTCTGAAACCCGGCGGCATCTTCGCTATCCACACGATCGACATCGAGAGTTGGTTTGCGCGGCTGATGGGCAGCCGTTGGCCCTGGCTGATGGAAATGCACCTCTATTATTTTTCGCCGCGCACACTCGCTCAGCTGCTGGAGCAGAACGGATACCAGATCATTTCTTCCCACGCGCAGGGACGCTTTCTGCGGCTCGGCTATTTTGCCACGCGCATCGAGCCGTATAGCAAAACAATCTACCGCGCGCTCAACGCGATCATCACGCGCCTGAACTGGAGCGGCGTCGCCATCCCGGTCAACTTTGGCGATCTGTTCACGCTGTACGCGCGAAAGAGCTAGTGGTGGATTTCCGATTTCAGATTGCGGATTGAAAACCAAACATCTGGAATCTGAAATTTGAAATTTGAAATGAATCTCTCCACTCATCGCTTGTTCGTCGCCATCCTCTTCGTCGCGCTTTTCGCAATGACCGCGCGCGAGATCGCCGACCCTGATTTTTGGTGGCACCTCCGCGCCGGGCAGTCTATCATCGAGACACATTCGGTACCGCGCGTCGATGTTTTCTCTGGCACGGTCGCCGGACAACCCTGGGTCGCGCACGAATGGCTTTCGGAAGTTTTCATCTACGCGCTCTTCACGCTCGGCTCATTCCTCGCGTTGATCCTCGCCTGCTCCGCCATCGTCACGCTCGCGTTCGTATTCGTCTACGCGCGATCGGATGGTCAGCCATACGTCGCCGCGTTCGCCGTGTTGCTCGCCGCGCTGGCAAGCGCGCCCACGTGGGGCGTGCGTCCGCAAGTCATCTCGCTGCTGCTGACAAGCGTGTTCCTATTTGTGCTGGAAAGATGGCGCGCAGACCTGGGCGACCACAAGGGTCGCCCCTACATTTGGATTCTCGTACCACTGATGGTGCTGTGGGTCAACCTGCACAGCGGCTTTGCGCTGGGACTTGCCATCATCGCGGTTTACCTATTTGGCGCGATCGTCGACCGCGTTACTCAACC
Source organism: Chloroflexota bacterium (assembly GCA_037445855.1). GTDB lineage: Bacteria > Chloroflexota > Anaerolineae > UBA4142 > UBA4142 > DAIDTM01. Next base: position 1,911 of record JBBIJS010000180.1, read on the forward strand.
ACCCAACCACCCAACGACCCAACCACCCAACCACCCAACCACTCAACTCGCCCTCATTTTCATTACCTGCCTCCTCGTCGTCCCGCTCAATCCGAACGGCGCGACGCTGTACATCTACCCGTTTGAAACGCTGACGAGCCACGCGATGCAAACGTACATTCAGGAATGGTTCTCGCCGGACTTTCACCTCACCGAATTCCAGCCCTTCGCGTGGCTGCTGCTCGCGACGCTCGCGGCGGTCGGCATGTCCGGCAAGCGCGTGTCGCTGACGCAGACGCTGCTGCTCGTCGTCTTCGGTTACGCCGCGCTGCGCTCGTCGCGCAACATCCCGCTCTTCGCGATCATCGCCGCGCCGATCATGGCAGAGCACGTGTGGCGCCTCGTCGCGGCGCGCGGGTGGACGGCAGCGCTCGAGGGAAACGCGCCGACGACGCGGCGGATGGCGGCGCTGAACTGGGCGCTGCTGCTCGTCATTTTCGCCGCGGGCGTCGCGCGCGTAGGGATGGTCGCCGCGAATCAGAGCGCGGTCGAGCGCGCCAAATTCCCCGCCGCGGCAGTCGATTTCCTGCAAGCGCAGAAAGTGACCGGCACGATCTACAATTCGTACGGCTGGGGCGGCTATGTGATCTGGCGGCTGTACCCGGGCGCGCGCGTCTTCATTGACGGACGCGCGGATGTGTACGGAGATGCGTTCATCGAGCAGTACCTGGCGGCATACCGAGGAGAAGCGAGTTGGAAACCAACGTTGGAACGTTACAACATTCGAACGATTCTGATCGAGCCAGACGCGCCGCTGACGGCGCAGTTGGCGCAGGACGCGGCGTGGAAGCAAGTGTACGAGGATAAGCAGGCGGTGGTGTTCGAAAAACAATGAACTCTTCGGAGTCTTGGTCGTTTATGCGCCGCGTTCTGTGCTTGACGGGATTGCACGTTTGTTGTAGCATAATGGCAGGAGCGAATGAAAGGATTGTTGGAGGAATCGATGCAATCTGTCCAAGCCCAAGTCATTGACCCCCATCACTTGAAACTGATGCAACCGATTCAGTTTTCCCCAGGATCGAATGTTCTCATCACGATTGAACCGCTGGAAGGAATCCGGGAAAGTCAAGCATGGTATCAACTTTCAGTGCCGGGACTGGCAACTGCGTATGGCGACGACGAACCTGAATACTCGGCTGACTTGATCAGAGTTCCCAATCAGGATTTTCAGCGATGATGGAAGGCGATGTCGTCTTGACCCCTTTGCCGCAATCAGACGGCAAGATCAAGAATCGTCCTGCTATTGTATTGAGAGAAATGCCGTTGTTCGGTGATTTCTTGGTCTGCGGTGTCAGCACCCAGGTTCGCCGGCTTGCGCCAGACTTTGATGAACCCATCACCAGCCAAGACGTCGATTTTGACACTAGCAGGTTGATCGGCGACTCGGTAATTCGTTTGGGTTTTTTGGCAGTCCTACCGAGCAAGAACATCCTCGGGAGCATTGGTGCCATTTCTCCCGCGCGGCACAGGAGATTATTGGGAAAATTGAGCGCGTACTTGATTGCTCCATTCAAGTGAGGCAACTCTGGCTCACCGAGCCAGACGCGCCGCTGACGGCGCAGTTGGCGCAGGACGCGGCGTGGAAGCAAGTGTACGAGGATAAGCAGGCGGTGGTGTTCGAAATGCGGTAGGGGCAGGTCGGTGACCTGCCCCGTTGCTTTCTACGTCTTCGCTTCGTGCGCCAGGATGATCGCCTCGGCAATTTCCTTCATCGGCTTGCGCGTGTTCATGCTCATCTTCTGGATCTTGCGGAACGACTCCGCCTCGGTCAGCCCTTGCTGATCCATCAACAAGCCCTTGGCGCGATCGACCACCTTGCGCGTTTCCAGCGTCTCGCGCAGGTTGCCGACTTCTTTCTCCATCTCGCGAAATTCTTTGAACCGCTCTAGCGCGATCTCAATTGCCGGCACGATCTCCTGCTCGCGGAACGGCTTGACGAGATACCCCACGACGCCGGCTTCCTTCGCGCGGTCGATCAAATCGCGCTGGCTGTACGCGGTGAGCAGCAGCACCGGCGCGACTTTTTCCTGGGTGAGAATTTTCGCCGCCTCGATGCCGTCCAGGTCCGGCATCTTGATGTCCATAATCACCACGTCGGGCTTCAATTCACGCGCGACGTTCACCGCGCTCTGCCCATCGCCCACCTCGCCGACGACGAGATAGCCGAGGTTCGTCAGCATCTCGCGCAAATCCGCGCGGATCACCGACTCGTCATCGGCAATAATTACTCGGGTTCGTTCCATGTTTCTTCGCCTCCGAGAGGAATCTTCGGGAATCGCACCATCGCCGATACCCCATGATCGCTCTGTAGATCGATTTGGCCCTTCAAGTCTTGGGTAACTAGCATCTGGACGATCTTCAAGCCGAGCGAATCGACTTTGTCCAGATTGAAATCCGGCGGCAAGGCGCGCCCATCGTCGTGGACGATCAGCCCCACCGCGTCACCGTGATCCTGCAGCGTGAGCGCAATCGTCCCGCGCGCGCCGCCCGCCGACGCGCCGTGGTCGAAGCCATGCTCCAGCGCGTTCTGGAGCAATTCGTTCACCACCAACGCGCACGAGGTGGCTTGGCGCGCCGGCAGATAAATATTGGGACCGGTTAATTCGAGCGAAATATTCCGCGCCGGATCGAGCACGCCGGCTTGCATTTGCTGGATGATGCGCTGACCCACATCGCGCAGGTTGATCACGCGCGTGTCCTGCTCGGACAAAAATTCGTGGATGACCGCGATGCTCAAGATGCGGTTGACGGCTTCCGCGAGCGCGCCTTTGGCTTCCGGCGTCTGCAAGCGCCGTGACTGCATCCGCAGCAGCGATGCGACCGTCTGGAGATCGTTCTTGACGCGATGATGCACTTCCTTGATCATCGTCGTCTTGATCAGCAGCTCGCGCGCGCGCTGACGCGCTTCGGTGTCGTCGTGCACCAGCATGATCGCGCCGCTCAGGTGCGCGCGCGCCGGCGAGAACCGCGTTCCGCGATCCACCCGCGCGATCGGAATCACTTTCTTGATCCAGGTGCGCCCGAGTTCATCCAACTCGACTTGCCGGCAGGCGCGCGCGTGCAGCGCCTGCGCGACCAAGTCATCGTCCTGTGTTTCCAGGTACATCAGCGGGCGCCCGACCAGCGCTTCGCCGTAACCAACATTCCGGTAGAGGTTCGTGGCGATGCTGCTCATATAGCGAATGGTGCGGTCGCCATCCACAATGACGGTGCCGTCGTATTCGCCGAAGGGCGTGAGCGCCTCGGTCCCCTGCGGCTCGCCGCGCAGCGCCATCACCTGGAGCGATTTGAGCGCGCGCTGGAAAACTTCGCTGCGCCGCTTGAGCCGCTCGCTTTCCAGCAAGTTGGTCTCGATCAACAGCCCGCCGATCACGCCGCCGGCGTCGTTTTCGATCGGGTACGCTTCCTGGACGATCGGCGCGAGCGCGCTGTCGACGCTGCCGTCGCTTTGGCGCGTGAATTCGCGCAGACTGCGCGTGAATTGCCGTTCGGCGATCGCGCGAAACGCCGCGCCCGCGCTCTCGCGCGTGAGTCGCTCGCCCACCATCGCCGCGCGGTGAATCGGCGCAATCGAATGCGGCTGCGCTTGCGCGATCGTTTCAAGCCCGTCATCCCCGCCCGGCACGCAGATCAGAATATCGGCGCGGCTCAAGTCCGCCAGGATGGGAATGACCCGCGCGACCTGGTCTAGGTGCTCTCGGTCGCGCTCGCTGAGATTCGCGTTATCGACGCGGACGGCGTTGTCCATAGATTTCTTCTTCAGGTCGTCAGTCCAAGACAAAAAGAATGGTCGAGGTGCGCGCCTCGACCCATCTGCCGTACCGGAACATCTGCCTCGGCGCTGAGGAAACTCGATCTCGAACACATTCAGTCGGGGCGAGAGGATTTGAACCTCCGACCACTTGTACCCCATACAAGTGCGCTACCGGGCTGCGCTACGCCCCGAACTGATGCGATTATATCAAAGAGTCCAAGATTTGGCAAGTGAATTGGCTGGCGCCGCCAGGTCTGTTGCAAAGTCGGTTCGTCGTCAGGCACGCAGCGCAGCGGAGTGCCGGTTGCCGGTTCGT
>JBBIJS010000181.1:0-5965 GCA_037445855.1 Chloroflexota bacterium
GGCTTCCGTTTCCGCCCCCGGGTCCAGGCGATTGAGCCGGTTGTTGCGGCTGCTGCTGCTGCTGCTGCTGCTGCTGTTGTTGCTGCTGCGGTGTTGGTTGCGCCTGGGGCTGCGGAGACGGTTGCAACTGCTGTTGTTGCTGCGGCGGCGATGGTTGCGCTTGTGGCTGTGGCGAGGGTTGGAATTGCTGCTGCGGCGTTGGTTGCGCTTGCGGCTGCGTCATTTCGCGCATCCGCGTGCGGAACGTCTGCGGATCGGTCAAGCCGGCTTCCACGAGCGCGAGCCGTGCGGTGAGCATCTCGCGCACGCGCGTCAGTGTCTGCAAAGACTGTCCCGAGGACTGGTTCTGTAATCTGTCCGCGTCGCGTAGTTGGTCGCGCAGCAGCGTTCTCGTCCGCAGCAGCTCGCGCGTCATCGTCGCATCGTCCATGCTTGCGGCGATTTGCAGCGCGTTTTCAATTTGCTGCTGTTCGCGCGCGATGACCGGCTCCGTCGGCGGGATTCCTTTCGCGCCGAGCGCGGCGATCTCTCCGAGCCGGCGGTTCGCCAGATCGAGCAGGAGGTTGGCGCGCGCTTCGGGGTCTTCGGTCAGACTGACTTGAATGTCTTCGCTCAGAATTTTCACCGGGTAAAGTGAATCGGTGGGTAGTGCGCTCTGAGCCGCGTACACCGTCGCGCCCGATCCTCCGAGCGCGACCACGAGCGCCATGATCAAAGCCGTCAGGGTGGACATGTTGAATCGCTCCTTTCTTTGGAATAGGTTGAACCACCCTGTACGACGCCAAAGTGTAGCCGGAGGTACGGCTTGGCGTAGCGACTCGGCTTCGGCGAGGAAGTTCGCGCGGCGGCGCGCGGCGGCTTGCGCGTCTCGCGCCGGCGTCGATTTGAAGCCATTCAGTTTTTCCCGCAAGCGCGGATCGAGCAAATCATCGCGCGGGTTCATGCGCCTTCTCCTCCACGTTGATCAGCGCGCGCCGCAGCGCGGCGATGGCGCGATGCTGCAATGATTTCACCGCTCCAATCGGCTTGCCGAGCGCCGCCGCGATCTCTGCGTTTTCCCAGTCCTCCATGAATTTGAGTACCACCACCTGGCGTTGATCCGGCGTCAACTGCGCCAGCGCGGCGCGCACTTGCGCGTGGTCGTCTCGAACGCTGACCGCGTGCGATGGATCGACCGCTTCTGCCGCGGGCGCGTGCTCTTCCAGTCCGAGCGTAGGCGGCGGCTGCCGCCGCCATTGATCCGTGATCCAGTTGTGCGCGATGCGATAGAGGTACGCCTGCAAATGCTCGCGCGGTCCCGCGCCGTTGCGCAGCGCGTGCAAAAACCGGCTGAAGACTTCGGCGACGCACTCTTCCGCCAAATCCGCCGCGCGGAGCAAGCGCATGGCGTAACGATACAGTCCGGGGCTGTACTGATCGTAGATTTCGCCCAGCGCTTGTCGATCAAACCGGCGGGCGCGCTGCAGCAGGTCTTGTTCAGAGGTCACAAGCGTTCCTCGGTAGTACGACGCCGGAATCGAGTTGCAGATACGGGCAAACAAAATGGCGGAGGATTTCTCCTCCGCCATGGATTCTACTCGCCTTCAAACGGAATCATCGAATAAATGTCATAGCCCTTGAGTTTGTCGCGTCCGTGCAAGTCGATGAGTTCGATCAGGAACGCCAAGCCCACCACGTTGCCGCCCAGCTTTTCGACCAGGTCGATCGCCGCGCGGGACGAGCCGCCGGTCGCTAGCAAATCGTCCACGATGAGCACTTTGGTTCCCGCCGGAATCGCGTCCTTGTGAATCTCCAACGTGTTCGTGCCGTACTCGAGCGAATAAGAAATGCTGATCTTGTCCGCCGGTAGTTTGCTCGGCTTGCGGATCGGCACAAAGCCGGCGCCCAGTTCGTACGCCAGGGGTGAGCCGAAGATCCAGCCGCGCGCCTCGACCGCCGCGATGACGTCGATGTCTGTATCGATGTAGTGTTCCACCATCGTATCGATGGCTTCCTGCAACGCTTCGCCGTCGCGAATCAGGGTGGTGATGTCGCGAAAGAGAATGCCTTTGACCGGGAAATCGGGGATGCTGCGGATGAGGCGAGCAAGATCCATGGGGAAACCTCCTGCGCGGACGAGTGAATTTTTTGGAGGTCTGAACTCCGGTGAGATTGTATGCAAAAGAGTGAAAAAATGCAAATCCTGAGCGCTTGTGATATAATAGATGTATGCCGCGTGACGCGAGAGGGCTAGAGCAGACTCGAACGGCATTGGCGCGTGTCGGTATCTGGCTGATCGTCGCCAGCGCAAGTGTGGCTTGCGCTGCGCCCGCGCCGCTGACGCCGCTGGTCACCCCACCGTCACCCGTCGCGACGGCTGTGGTCGTCTCAACGACCAGCGCGGCGCCGACCGCCACGCACGCCCCGCCCACGCGCACACCGATCACGGACACCAGCGCGATGACGCTGACGCTGTGGACCGCGGAAGACCTTGCGCCGGGAGCGACGCCCGCCGGGCGCATCTTGCGCAACCAGTTCGACGCCTTCACCGCGGCGAACCCGAACATTCACATCGAGATCGTGCTCAAAAAGCCGTATGGCAAAGGCGGCTTGCTCGATTTCCTAACGACGACCAGCGCGGTCGTGCCCGACCAACTGCCGGATTTCGCGACGCTCGATCTTTCCGAAGTGCCGCTGGCGGCAAGCGCCGGGATATTGCAGCCGCTCGATCCGTGGCTGAGTCCTGACGTGCGAAGCGATTTCTTTCCGTTTGCAAATCAGGCGGCGTACGTTCAGGGCAAATGGGTCGCCGTGCCATTCACCGCGGATATCGAGCACCTGGTGTACAGCAAAAACGCGGTGCGAAGAGTTCCGCAGACGTGGGACGATGTCCTCAAACAAAAAGCAACGCTACTTCTGCCCCTCGGCGGCGACAACGCTTTTCTGACGCAGTACCTCGGCATCGCTCCGCTCTTCGATGCGAACAATCAACTGACCCTGGACGTCAACGCGGCGACCCAGGTCTTGAGTTTCTTCAAACGCGCGCATGACCTGGGAATTGTGCCGGATACCGCTGGCGGGCTAAAGAGTTCGGACGAAGCATGGTCTGTGTTTGCGGCGGGCAAAGCGGCGATGACGCAAGCATCGGCTTCGCGTTACCTGACCGACCGCGACAAAGTGCCGGACGCGACGTACGCGGCGCTGCCGACCCGCGATGGCAAAGTCGCCACGGTCGCCTCGGGCTGGGCGTATGTGATCGTGACGAACGACCCGGCGCGGCGGGCGATCGCGGGGCGGTTCATTCAATGGATGGTGCAGGGCGAACATTTAGCGCCGTGGCTGCGCGCCGCGCGGCGATTGCCGGCGAGCCGCGCGACGATGATCCTGTCGGTCGATCCCATCGATTACGGGACGTTCTTGCGCGATCAAATGGAGCACGCGTCCTATCTGCCGCCCACCCCGGCGTACGGCAAAGCGGCAGACGCGTGGCGCGCCGCGATGGCAGCGGTTTGGAAAGGTCAGACCACGCCGGAAGAAGCCGCTCGCGGCATTGCCGCGGCGGTAAAATGAATTTGGGATTCAGATTTGAAGGAGTCGCCGATGTTTGAGACTTCGCTGCGGTCGGAAGGGCAGCGGCGTCTGGCGGAGATTGGGAACGCCGACCTCGTGGTGGGTATTCCGAGTTACAAAAACGCTGAAACCATCGGACGGGTGATTGATCGCGCGGCAGAAGGAATGCTCGCGCACTTTCCTTCGATGCGCCCGGTCATCGCCGTCGTCGACGGCGGATCTTCGGACGAAACGATGCTGCTCGCATCCAGTCGCCCACTGCCGCCGCCGGTCCGCCGTTTGGTCACGACCTATCAGGGCATTCAGGGCAAAGGCAGCGCGGTCCGCGCGATCTTTGAGATCACGCGCACGCTCGGCGCAAAAGCGTGCATTGTGCTGGAAGCGGACTTGACGAGTCTGTCGCGCGATTGGATTCAGAAACTCGCCGCGCCGATCCTGAACGGGGCGTACGACCTGGTTGTGCCGGTCTATGCGCGTCCGTTGGTGGAAAGCGCCGTCACCGATCTCCTGGCGTATCCGCTGACGCGCGCGCTGTACGCCGCGGACGTGCGTCAGCCGATGGCGGGTGATGTGGCGCTTTCCGGCGCGCTCGCCGACCGCTTCTTCGAACGCGACGTGTGGGAAACCGACGTCGCGCGGCACGGCATCGACATTTGGATGACGACGGTCGCGATCAACGAGAGCATCAAGCTTTGTCAGGCGCGGCTCGGAACCAAAATCGAAGACAAGCGCGAAGCCGCGGTGTCGATCGATCCCGGGTTTATCCAATCGGTGGGCACGCTCTTCCGGATGATGGAGATCTATCGCCGCCGTTGGCCCGAGACGCGGCCCCTGCGAACCGTGCCGTTCTACGGCAACGGCGCTGCGGCGGAGCAACAGCGTCTGACCGGCGCGATCACGATCGATATGCTCAGCGATGCATTCACGTCCGGCGCGCGGCGCTATCGCCGCTTCTGGCGCACGATTATGGTGCCGAGTCACTGCGCCGAAATCACCGAGCTGGCGAACAAGCCGCGCGGCGCGACGCATCTGTCCGCCGACCTGTGGGCGCGGATCGTTTTCGATTTTGCGGTCGTCTACAACAAAGGCGAGAACGACCCGGATAAAGTGGTGGCGGCGCTCTTGCCGCTCTACTACGCGCGCATCGCGACGATCCTCCGCGAGACCGGCTCGCGAATGGACGCGATCGAACGAGTCGTTCAGGATCAGGCGGAATGTTTTGCCGAACACAAAAAATATCTCCTCCACCGGTGGCAGACGTACGTGCCGTGGGCTGCGGAGGGAGTCCGGTGAGAATTACAAATTTCCAATGACAAATTCGACGAGGGTATTATGAGAGGTCGATTTTTTCTGATGGCGGTGGTTGCAGCCGTCGCGACGCTGGCGCTGCTCACCACCACCCCCGCGCGCGCGCAGGGACCGAATCTGGACGATGAAACGAACCGCATCGCCAAGACGCTCTACTGCCCGGTCTGTCCGAACACGCCGCTCGACGTTTGCTCGACGCTGGCGTGCGCGCAGTGGCGCGCGTTGATCAAGCAAAAATTGCAGCAGGGGCAGACCGAACAGCAGATTCGCGACTATTTCGTTCAGCAGTACGGCGACGTGGTGCTCGGCGCGCCGCCGGCGCAGGGATTCAACTGGCTGGCGTACATCCTGCCGGCGATTGGGATCCTGCTCGGCGCGGCGATTGCGTGGATCACGGTGCGGCAGTGGATCTTCAAGCGGGGCGAGGGCGCGCCCGTGACCGAGACGCCGGCAATTTCCAAAGAGTACGCCGACCGCATCGAGAAAGATTTGAAGGAGTTATAATCGTGCCGCGTTGGATTCAGGCAGCCGTTTTCATTTTGGTGATCGGCGTCATCCTATTTTTTGCGTTCGGGCTGAAGGTGCGCGGCGAGGCGCAGCCCTCGACCGGTCCCGCGCCGGATTTCGCGCTCAATACGTTCGATGGGCCGGTAGTGCGTCTGTCCGAGTTGAAGGGCAAGGTGGTCGTCGTCAATTTCTGGGCGTCGTGGTGCGTGCCGTGCCGCGACGAAGCGCCGTTCCTTCAAAGGACATGGCTTCAGTACAAAGATCGCGGCGTCGTCTTTCTCGGCGTCGATTGGGTTGACCCGGAGCCGGACGCGCGCAAGTACCTCAAAGAGTTCAGCATCACGTACCCGACCGGTCCAGACCTCGGCACGGCGATCGGTCCGCTATATCGAATCAAAGGGGTGCCCGAGACGTACTTTGTCGGCAAAGACGGCAATCTCGCCGGCAACTCGCTTGGTCCGATTGGGAATAATTCTGGGTACATGACCGAGGCGCAATTCATCCAGAAACTGGAAACGCTGTTGGCGGCGAAATAGACAAAAACCTTGCGAAGATGAAGCGCTTCGCAAGGTTTTTTGGTAACCGTTCAGGTGATGCCGCG
>JBBIJS010000182.1:0-5961 GCA_037445855.1 Chloroflexota bacterium
AATTCGCCAGCACCTCGAACGCGACCTGCGACAGATCGTGCACGTTCACGTCCGCATCGACGACGATGATGGTTTTCGTCAGCATCATCAAGCCGAGACCCCACAAGCCGTACATTACTTTGCGCGCGTGACCGGGGTAACGCTTCTTGATGCTGACGATGACAAGATTGTGGAACACGCCTTCGGCGGGCATATCGATATCTACCACTTCGCCCATGAAAAGCCGGATGAGCGGCAGGAACAATCGCTCGGTCGCCTTGCCCATCCAGTAATCTTCCATCGGCGGCTTGCCGACAATCGTCGTCGGATAGATCGCGTCGCGGCGGTGCGTGAGCGCGGTGACGTGCATCACCGGGTAGTAATCGGCGTTCGAGTAATAGCCGGTGTGATCGCCGAACGGTCCTTCCATTTTCTGCTCGCGCGGATCGACGTATCCCTCGATGATAATCTCCGCGTCGGCGGGCACTTCCAGCGGCTGCGAAACGCACGTGGCGAGTTCGACCGGCTTGCCGCGCAGCCAGCCCGCCAGCATCACCTCGTCGATGTCGGGCGGCAGCGGCGCAGAGCCCGCCCAAATGATCGCGGGGTCGCCGCCGAGCGAGACCGCGACCGGGATTTTCTCTGCGCCGATGTCCTGCGCGACGCGCTGCTGTTCCGCGCCGCCCTTGTGCCGCTGCCAGTGCATCCCCAACGTTTGATCGTCCATCACTTGCAAGCGATACATGCCAACATTGCGCTTGCCGGTTTGCGGATCGCGGCTGAACACCGACGGCAGCGTGATGTAGCGCCCCGCGTCGTGGGGCCAGCACTGAAGAATCGGCAGCGACGATAGCGCGGGTGTTTCTTCGATCACTTCCTGGCACGCGCCGCGGCTGACGTAGCGCGGCTCGGTCACGCGCAAGCCATTCAGCATCTCCAAGCCGCGCTGCGCTTTATCGATCAAACCACGCGGCATGTCGAACGAGATGAACTCGGAGAGTTTCTCGTTCAATTCATTCAAGCGTTCGACGCCAAGCGCCCAAGCCATTCGCTGCTCGGTACCGAAGAGATTGATGACGACCGGCATCCGCGAAGCGTGCCCGCGCACGTTCTCGAACAGCAATGCAACGTTCTGGTCGCCGGCGCTCTTCATCACGCGGTCGGCGATCTCGGTGATCTCCAAGTCCTGGCTGACTGGTGCGGTGACGCGCTTGAGTTGTCCATTCTTTTCGAGGCGCTTCAGGAATTCGGTGAGGTTGCGATATGCCACGGTTCCTCCGAGCGCCATAATAGCAGACTTCAAAGGGCTTGGCAAACGAAAAACCTTGCGAAGGTTCTTACCGCTCGCAAGGTTGCGTGATTGGATTGACCGAGGTGATTACGGTTCGCGCCGCTGGATGCCTTTCACTCGATCGAAATCCTGATCGTAACTCACTATCGTATCAAGCTTCAGTCGTTCCATGTGCGCAATGGATAGAGCATCCTCAAAGTCCAAGTGCGTGTTGGCATAGAGCTCCAACGCCCGCACGAAGGCGCGCCGGTGGGCAAGCTTCAAGCCCGGCAGTCCGATGATTGGCAAGAGCAGAGTCCGCACGTTTTCGCGGGGCTGATTGTAGAGCGAATGAGAGGAAAGCACGTAGACCACTTCGGCAAGGACTGATTCCGAGGTCACCAAGCGAATTTGTTTGTGCTTGACCTGTTGAAAAAGCTCGTAGCACCGCTGCGCTTTGGCTGGATCGTCTCGTGTCAGATAACGGAGAATGATGTTGGTGTCGAGGAATTCCATCAGCGCGCGCCCTTTCGCCGGGGACGCATTTTGGCAACCTGCCGATTAGCCCGCTCCGCGCGCGCCTGATTGCGGACTGCTTTCCAATTCTCAGGGCGCGCACGCGGATGGAGGACGCCAAAAGCCGTTTCGAGCGTGAGGTGCGCGGGCAAAAGTTCCACGCGTCCTTCAGCGACTCGAAAAGTAACGCGGTCGTACGGTTTGACGCCAAGCAGTTTTCTGACCGCCAGCGGAATCGTCACTTGCCCTTTCTGTGTTACCGTGCCAAGATGCTCCTGGACTTCCATCGCATTGCTCCTTCCGTTTGCCATTACGTGCAAGCAAAGTAATACTATCATAGCCAAGTAGGAATGTCAAAGTCATTCGGGGCACGATGGTCAATGAATTTGACGCTCTCCTCTAGCGCCGCTATAATCCAATTACTCCGAACCGAGGCAATTTGAATGATTATCGACGCGCATACGCACATCTTCTCGCCGGACGTGATTGCGGATCGCGCGCGCTACGCCGAACGCGATCCATTCTTCGGCAATTTGTACAGCGGTCACGCCGCGCGCATGATCGGCGCAGCAGAACTCATCGCGGCGATGGACGCGGCGGGCATCGATCAAGCCGTCCTCGCCGGCTGGTGCTGGCAGCCGCACGAGATTTGCGTCGAACAAAACACGTGGACGATGCAAGTCGCGCGGCAATATCCGGATCGCCTGCTCGCGCTCGCGGCGATCCAGCCAAACGCCGGGGCGGACGCGCTCCGCGAACTCGAACGCTGCGTTGCCGGCGGAATGGTCGGGCTGGGCGAGCTGAACGCGGACGGGCAGCAATTCAACTTGGACGACGCGAATTTCATCGCGCTCGCGCGCCACGCCGCGGAGTTGGGCGCGGTAATGCTGTTGCACACGAACGAGCCGGTGGGGCACAACTATCCGGGCAAAGGTCGCTTACCGCTCGCCGACGTGTACGCGCTGGTCAAGACGGTTCCAAATCTGAAATTGATCCTCGCGCATTGGGGCGGCGGGTTTCCGTTTTATGAATTGATGCGCGAGGTTCGCAAGGCAGCGGCGAACGTCTTCTACGATTCCGCCGCATCGCCGCTGTTGTACTCGCCGCAAATCTTTCGGACGGTCGTCGACATTGTCGGAAGTGACAAGGTTTTGTTCGGCAGCGATTTTCCGCTGATTCTGTATCCGAAGCGGCAGACCGAGCCGGATTATGCGCCCTTCCTCGCCGAGATTGGTGATGTTGGGTTGCCGGCAGAAGATTTCGCGAAGGTCATGAGCGGCAACGCACAGCGAATTTTTGGAATCAAATGAAGAACCCTTGCGAAGGCAGACGACCTCGCAAGGGTTCTGTTTGTCCGTCTACTGAATACTGACGACTGAATACTGGCTCTACTCGTACCGCAGCGCCTGGATGATCTCCATCCGCGACGCTTGACGCGCGGGAAGGAGCGCGGCGATGACGCCAAAGATCAGCCCCGCCGCGATTGCCGCGAGCACGCCGGCAAGCGGGAACGTGTATGCCATCTTGAACACGCCGCTCGCGCTCATCCCTTGCACGAACACGTAACTAAGATACAGCCCCGCCAGGATGCCGAACGCCGTGCCCAGCGCCGCGAGCAACAGCGCTTCGGCGACAATCGTGCGCCACACTTGACCGCGCGTCGCGCCGATCGCGCGCAACATGCCGATCTCGCGCGTGCGCTCGATCACGCCGATAGCCAGCGTGTTGAGAATCGCGATCAACGAAGGGATGGATAAGATGGCAAGCAGGACGTAGATGCCAGCGAAGATCGAATCGTATTGCGTCATGAATTCCGCCGTATAGTCCCGTCCAGTGACCAAACGAAATTGCGGATAGTCCGTCACAATTTGATTCAACCATTGGTCGGCGAGCGCGGCGTCTGCGCCCGGCGCAAGATTGATTTGGTAGAGAATATCCTCGCTCTTGTTGAAATCCAACTTCATATTCGCTTGCGAAATGTACGCCGTGTTGATCTTGTAACTCAACACGTCGCTGCCGATGGCGACGATGCGATAATTCTGCGGTCCCGTAGGCGTTGCTAGCGGAATGATATCACCTGCTTTGAGATTCAGTGGCGTGGCGAGAATGCCATTGATGATGACATTCCGTTCGTTAGCCGCCAGCGCGGTGAATGCGTCTGACGCGTTGCCTTGTTGGAAATCCATCCCGGAGATTTTCGGATAGGCGACCGGATCGATTCCCAGAACGTTAATCGCCGTATCGCCCGCTCCACTTTTTAGCGCGGCGGATGAAACTGACGATTGAGCGTAGCGCAGTGAGCTGACCACGCCCACGCCGGGGATCGAGCTGATCTTGCCTTTGAGCGTTTCGCTCGCGCCGACATCGCCGTTCCAGATGGCAACCGATGGCGGGATGAGCAGATAATCGCTGCCCATGCTTTTGGTGAACAGGTCTTTCACCGTGCCGGTGAGACTGAACATCAACCCACCTGCGCCGACGACAATCGCCAAGCCAATCATCGTCGCGCTCGCGGTGATTGCCGCGCGCGCGGGTTGGCGCGTCAGATTGCCTTTCGCGAGTTCGCCCGTGCCTGCGCGCGCAAAGATCAACGCGAGCAACACCCCAAACAAATTCGCAATCGGTTTGACCAGCGCCGGCGCGACGAGCACCAAGCCGATCAGAAAAAGAAAACCACCGATGGCGACCAGCGTAAAGTTTCCTACGAGCAACCCCGCCAGCGCCATGGCGATCATCGCCGCGCCGACGATGGTACCGAGGCGGCTGATGCGCTGCATCGTTTCCGCGACGGATGGACGCAGCGCTTCCATCGGCGTGACGCGGCTCGCGCTCAGCGCGGGAAGTAAGCCCGCGAAAAGCGTAACGCCCACGCCCAGGATGGTCGAAACGATAAAGATCGATGGCTCGACCGTGACGCTCAATTCAACGTTTGCAAATTGTTTCAGAAAACCACTGGTACCCGCCGTGATGCCTGCGCCCAGGAGATAACCCAGCCCCATGCCAATTGCCGTGCCGACAACGCCTTGCACCAGCCCTTCGGCAAGGATCAGCCCGATGATCGTGCCGCGATTCGCGCCAATCGCGCGCAACATGCCAATGTCGTGGCGGCGCTCGGCGACAATCGTGCGGAAGGTATTGAAGATGATAAAGCCGCCCATCGCCAGCGTGAGAAAGCCGAACATATTAAATACCACGCTCGCTAACTGGATCGCGCTAGCAAATTCCGAGCCGGTCGACAGCCCGCCGAGCGTATAATTATTTCCCAGTTGCGCCTTGATCTGATCGGTAATTGCTTGTTGTTCGGTTGCAACTTTGGTCGTCAAGTTGGCTTCGATCTGGTTGATGTGTCCCGTCATATCGAGCAGTTTTTGCGCTTGGGTGAGCGTGACCAGCACTTGTTCGTTGCCGACGAGCGCGCGCCCCGGCAGCAAGCCGACAATCGTGAGTTTGACGACGCCCTGGGTCGTTGGCACTTTGAGCGGGTCGTTCAATTTCACACCAATGTCATTGGCAAGTTTTTCCGAAATGACTGCGACGTCGCCATCGCCTTGTTTCAAAAAGCGACCTTGCGTGACCGTATAATCGTGCAGACTCGGCGCGACATTCGGATCGACGCCGACCAACGACAACGTTGAGACGGTCGAGCTCTTGCCGTAAAAGTTTGGTGGAAGATTGATGGCGCGCTCAATCGATCCAGCGATAACGGCGATGCCTTTGATGCCGTTGAGTTTGTTCACGGTGGTCGCCGAGAACGATTCGCCGGTCTTGTTCGTGATCACCACATCGGCTTGGCCTGACGCGGCAAGGATGCTTTTGTTGAAAGCGTCCGTGAACGAGGGCAGGTAAATGCCCATCGAAAAGATCACCATCACGCCAATCACGATGGCAAGTGTGGTGAGAAAGGTTCGTAGTTTGCGTCCGCTGAGGTAGCGAGCGGCAAGGGTAAGTTGGAAATTCATGGTCAAGACCTCTGGGTAGACGGTAAACACGTAGACACAGTACATCACATATTCGGTGAGGAGCCAGCGCTCTCTAGCGCGCCAGCGTCAAAAACAAGCATTTTCCGTGACGTAGACGGCGTTAGAGAACGCCTTCTCCTCAAATCTGTGATGTACTGAGACACGTAAACAGGTTTCCTACTTGTCTACTTGTTTCCCTGGATACTTGTTTACTGGCTCGGCTCAATCGTCACCTTC
>JBBIJS010000183.1:0-5930 GCA_037445855.1 Chloroflexota bacterium
ACGGTCGTCCGCGCATCATTTCGGTGGTGATCGATGATTGCCAGAATGAGATGCCGGTATTTCTGCGCTCGCGGTTTTTCATCGATTTTACCAAATCGTATGATGTTGCGTTCAGCGAGTTGCTGCGTAGAGGATTCGGCATTGCTCCCGCGCAGCCGCTAGGCGCGGCAGGGACTGCAACGGTAGCCGAGCGGTCTGAAACGCGAGATGTCTCGCGTGCCGGCGCGCGTTCTCCGATCCAGATGATCGGCGCAGCCATTGTGGCTATTCTCGTGCTCGGCGGTATTCTGTTTGCTGTATTTTCGCGGCGAAGCCAACCGTCACCCCCAACGAATGTCGCTGCTGCCCCAGCCGTCATCGCACCTTCCGTTGCGCCAACGACTGCCCAACCGGCGTTACTACCGACTGCGCTTCCCAAACCGACAGACACACCAGTCCCGTCCGCCACTCCCCAAGCGTTACCATCGGTTACACTGTTGCCGGCTCCCGTCGTGGTATCGCCGACTCCAACAGCCGCCGCGCCGGTTGGCATGATCGCGTTTAGCGTATCCACGGGCGAAATTTCGTTTTTGGATGGTCAAAACATTTGGATCATGAATACAGATGGCTCCGGCGCGAAGCAAATCATCCGCCGCGCTTCGCAGCCCGCCTTATCTCCGGATGGAACTAAGATTGCCTATTTTCAATGGAGCAATCCCGTCGGCATTTACGTCGCGGACCTGGATGCGAATCTATTGCCGCACAATCCAAGACTCATCGTGCCCGATGCGTTCATCGTCAAGTCGATTGCATGGTCACCGGACGGTCAATCGATCGCGTATAGTTGGTTATGGACCACCAACGCGCTTAATGTCTCCGTGCGCGCGGTTCCGGTGGCAGGAGGCGCATCCACTAGCGTGGGTAACGGAAAAAATCCATCTTGGATCAAGGGTGATCCGCAGCATCTGGTGGTCGATACCTGCGATGACTCCAACCATTGCGGTTTGTTCAAGATGGCTCTGGATGGAAGCGTAACGCCGATTATTGCCGATGGCGGCGGGCTGCCTGTGGCATCACCGGACGGGACAAGGATCGTTTACCAGAGAGCGAGTGGTCAAGCTCAATTGTTTATCGTCAACGTGGATGGGAAATCAGGTAAGGCGCTCACGGCCGGCACTCACAATCACGGCGATGCGACGTGGTCGCCGAACGGCAAATTCATCTTCTATCGTTCGGACGAGAGCGGGACGTGGGCGATCTGGAGAATGGATGCGGATGGGAGCTACCCGACCATGCTGCCGCTGCCTGCGGGTATGACATCGCTCGCGCCAGTGAACGGAGCGAACTACAAAAACGAGAGCAACCTGACGATGGCGCCGTAGATTATCGACGCCAGACGCAAGCACAACAAAACGGGCTTGAACTTTCCAAGCCCGTTTTGTTTTTGGCTCGATATTCACGCTCGTGCAATGGTTTTTCGGTCGAGCAGCCGCTCCAGCAGCCAGCTCAGCGCGAAGATGGCGGCAAGCACGAGCGCGACGCCCAGCACAGCGGACAAGATGTACGCCACCGTTGGATTGTTCAGCGCGGGGAGATCGTAATCCGGGATCGGCGCGCTCCACAGACTCGACCATCGATCAAAGCCGACGGGGACATAGCCCAAACCGAGTTGCTCCAATTCTGCGCGCCCCCACTCGCCCCACGCGGTGCCGGGCGCGAGCAAGCCAATCGGCGTCAGCGCGATCAGCGCGAGCAAGCCGCCCCACGCCCAGCGCGAGACGCGCGTCGCCGCGCGGGGGATTCCGCTAGACGCTTCGAGCAACTGCGGATTCGTCCGCTGCAACCACGCGACGACGAGTCCAGTGATGAGAGCTTCGGCAATGCCGGCAAGCGTCAGGTGTCCGAGCAACATGGCGGGAATCGAAACGTTCAAGCCGTAGGGAAAATAAAGCGCCTGCCCTGCCGCGTCGCGGAACAGCATCGGCTGGATGCCGAGTTCAAGCGCGGTCAGCAGCGCGGCGACGTTGATCGCAAGGTAACCGGCAACCGCCGCGGCGATCACGCGGCGCGACGAAGTGAGCGCCGCGTTGCGGCTGAACAGGCGATAAACCCAGTAGCCCACGAAAGGCATCGCGATCGCCATGTTGAACGCATTCGCGCCAATCGCGAGAATGCCGCCGTCGCCGAAGAAGAACGCCTGGATGATGAGCGCGACGGAAACCGCGAGCACCGCCGCCCACGGACCCAGGATGATCGCCGCGAGCACCGAGCCGACCGCGTGCCCGGTCGTTCCGCCCGGCAGCGGCACGTTGAACATCATCACGACGAACGAGAATGCCGCGAACAGCGCAATCAGCGGGACCGCGCGGCTGGCAACCAGCGCCTTGATCTTGCGCGTGGCGCGGTACCAAAACGGCGCCGCCGCCGCGTACATCACCGCGGCGGTCGCGGGACTGAGATAGCCATCGGGGATGTGCATCGTAACCTCCCGTGAAATAAAATAGCGAGCGTCGCGCAGACCGTCCTCAGCAGTCTGCCCCTGGCGCTCGCCGTATGTGTCCAGTCTGCCTGGATCAATACGCGTGTTTGTGCGCGTGTTCGTCCGCCGGCGCATGCTCGTGCGTGTGCTCGACCTCGCCGTGGGCGTGCAGATGTTCGTGAATCAAGTTGGCGCGAACGAGCAATTCCGTGTCCGCGAGAACCGCTGCCGGCGTTCCATCGCCAATGATGCGGCGCTCCTCGCCCAGCACGATCACGCGCTGCGCGATGATCGGCACAATGTCCAACTCGTGGGTCGCCGTGACGATGGTCTTGCCGGTTTGCGCCAGCCGTTCGATCAGATTGACCAGTGTCCATTTGCTGCGCGGGTCGAGCGACGCCGTCGGCTCATCGAACAGTAGGACTTCCGGGCGCAGCGACAGCACCGACGCAATCGCGACGCGTTTCTTTTCGCCGCCGGAGAGTTCAAAGGGCGCGCGATCCTTCAATTTCTCGATCTCCATCTGCTGGAGCGCTTGCGTCGCGCGCTCGCGCACCTCTTCTTTGCTCAATCCCAATTGCAGCGGACCGAACGCCACCTCGTCCCACACCGTCGGCGAGAAGAGCTGCACGTCCGGGTCTTGAAAGACCAGCCCCACCTGCCGATGAAACGTGTACGTATCGTTCAAATCATTCAGCACATTCTCCACCGGTTGACCGAGAACGCGCATCTTCCCCTGGTTCGGTTTGTACAGCCCATCCAACAGTTTGAGAAGCGTCGATTTGCCGGAACCATTCGCGCCAAGAATCGCGATCTGCTCACCGGGATGCACGACCAAGTCCAGGTCGAGCAGCGCGTCGAAGCGATTCAGGTAGCGATACGTTACCTGTTCGAGCTCAAAGATTGGCGTGACGACGACGGGCGCTGCCACGTTGACCGATAGATCGAGCGGGCGTGTTACATTCATCCGAATATTCTCCGATCCAATATCAACGCGGCGGCGATCAGCGCGAACGTCAGCGCGCCCATCGCCCAATCCCGCGGCTTCATTCGATAATCGCTGAACGTGCGGACATGTCCACCGAATCCGCGCGACAGCATCGCCTGATAAACTTCGTTGCTCATCTGGAACGATTTGCCGAGCAAGACGCCGATGCTCGCGACAATCCACTGGCGCTGCTCGCCGCCGGACGTTTCGCCAACCGTCCGGCTTGTGCGCGAGAGGAGCATATTGTCGAGCGTACGCAGAAACAGAAAGATGTAGCGATAGGTCATCCCCAGAATCAGAACGAAGACCTCCGGCACGCGCAGGACTGCCAGCGCCTTGAGCAAGTCCGCCCATGGCGTGGTGATAACCAACAGGACGGCGAGCGAGACGGACGCGCCGACGCGCGCGATGAATAGAATCGCGCCCATTACTGCCGGCACGCTGATCGTGAGGACGAGGGAGGTCGCCGGTACCGCGAACGCCAGCAGCGGCGCGCCGGGAATCAGAAACAAAGAGGGGATGACGACGATCCCGGCGAAGAAGGGAATTCCCAACCAGACGCGTTTCACGAAAAAGTCAAATGGGATGCGCGAGAGGAACGCGAGCGCGAGCGTGAACGCATAGAGGAGGGCAATCGTCGCCACGTTGTGAGCCAGCCCGGTCGCGACGATGAGCGCGCCGAACAAAATGAGCTTGAGCCGCGGGTCGAACGATTGCAGAAACGCGTTGCGACGCGCGTGCTCTTCGGTGAAGACCGCTTGCTCGATGTTGTGCGTAATGTCGGCGAGCGTTTTTTCGGCAAAGCCCGGTTTGCGCGGTTTGATGCGAGCCGTCGGCGTAAGCGCGGTCATTTCAGTTGCCCGCTTTTCCGTCGGACTGCTCGCGCCGCGCAAGCCATTTGCCTAACAACCAAGTCACGCCGATCACGCACGCGACGCCGAGCGCAGCGGAGAGGATGTAGCCGGGCGCTTGCTGGGACACCGGCGCAGTCTGGCTGACCCAGGGGAATTGATAGAACTGGAGCGGCGCTTTCCACAAGCGACTCAAGGTGTCGATTCCCTGCGGCAGGTAACCCGCACCGGGCAGGACGTTGAATCCTTGTCCGGGCAGCCATTCGCCGTACGCGACGCCCGGCGTAATCAAGCCCACCGGCGCCCAAATGATGAGCAACGCAAAGAAATAGAACAGTTTCTTCCGCGCGACCGGAATGAACGGCAGGAATCTGATCGTGGCGAGCGCGAGGATGGTCAGCGCGGCGGAAATGCCGAGCAGTTTGGTCACATCGAACCAGTCGACTTGCGTCCAGTTTATGCCAAGAAACATTATTTTGCCTCCTCGCTCAACGGTCGGCGCGCGTCAGGGCGGACGGCTGCGTCGCTACTGCGCTCGCCGTTGATTCCGCCGCGGTCTGGACCGCGCCAAGCAACTCGGGGCGCGTGCGCTGCAAGTAGGCGACGCCCAAGCCGGTGACCAGGGCTTCGACGATCGACGCGCCGAACATGTGCGCCAGCAGCATCGCAGGAATCGTCTCCTGTAGTGGATATGGCGCATACAGCGCCTGACCATTCGGCAGCGACCAGAAGAGCGGCTGGATCCCCAGTTCGATGCCAACAAACAAGGCAGCGACGCTGATGCCAATATAGGAGCCGATCGCGGCTGCCCACACGCGCCGCGGCGAACTCACCGGCGCGCGCGCGCTGATCAGACGATAGACCAGGTATCCAATCATAGGCAGGACGATCGCCATGTTGAACGCGTTCGCTCCGAACGCGGTAATGCCGCCATCGCCAAAGAAAATCGCCTGGATCGCCAGCGCAACCGATACGCCAATGACCGCGGTCCAAGGTCCGAGCACGATCGCCATCAACGTACCGCCAACAGCGTGAGCCGTTGTTCCGCCCGGCACGGGCACGTTGAACATCATAATGGTGAAGCTGAACGCCGCAAAGATCGAAAGCAGCGGCACCATTTTGCTGGTCAATACTTGCTTGACTTTGCGGCTGGCGGTGTACCAGAAGGGAACACTTGCGACGTACATCGCTACCGCTGTCTCCGGGCTAAGGTATCCATCTGGAATGTGCATAAGAACCTCCGTGTGGCAATAATCAGTAACCAGTATTCGCTATGTACCGAATACTGAATACTGCCTCACTGATTACTGTTTTACTGTCTTTTGGCATTTGCGACAG
Organism: Chloroflexota bacterium; assembly: GCA_037445855.1. Taxonomy (GTDB): domain Bacteria; phylum Chloroflexota; class Anaerolineae; order UBA4142; family UBA4142; genus DAIDTM01. The sequence continues at coordinate 5,636 of JBBIJS010000183.1, forward strand.
AGACCGAAAATCGCAAAGTGATCCAGATCGGCGATGAATCCGTAATTTGTACGCAGCGCTTTCTCCAGCGACGCAAAGACGCGCTCGTCGACCTCGACCATCGCGTGGCAGTTGCGGCAGAGCAAATGATGGTGATGCGGGTGCTGGTGGATTTCGTACTCCACGCGCCCCTGACCAAAGTCGGTCGGGTTGACGAGGTTGAGCCGCGCCAGCAGATCGAGCGTGCGATAGACCGCGGACTTGTTGATGTAGGGATAGCGTTTGCGGACGCGCTGGAGGATCTCGTCGGCGGTGA
>JBBIJS010000184.1:0-5889 GCA_037445855.1 Chloroflexota bacterium
GGCTGCCGATTCCCGCCGACGCGGAGATCGTGCTCGCCGGTTTCGTTCATCCAACTGAGCGATTACCGGAAGGACCTTTCGGCGAATGGACCGGTTATTACGCGTCGTCGCAGCGTCCCGAACCGTTCGTCGAGGTGAAAGCGATCTACCACCGCAACGATCCGATTCTCCTGGGTGTGCCGCCGAACAAGCCGCCGTACGAGCCGCACCGTTTCCGCGCGTACCTGCGCTCGGCGCTCCTGAAGCGCACGCTCGAACAAGCCGGCGTGCCAGATGTGACCGGCGTCTGGTGTCATGAAGTGGGCGGCTGCCGGCTGCTCACGGCGGTCAGCATCAAGCAGCGCTACCCCGGTCACGCGAAACAGGCGCTCTTGATCGCGACCGGCGCGCGCGCGACCGGCTACTTGGGGCGCGTGACCGTCGTCGTCGACGAGGACATCGACGTGACGGATTTGAGCGATGTGACGTGGGCGATTCTGACGCGCAGTGATCCGGCGACGCAGATGGACATTATTCATCGCGCGTGGAGCGGTCCGCTCGATCCGATCATTCGTCCCGGACAGAAAGGGTTGAACTCGCGCTTGTTGATCGACGCGTGCCGACCGTGGGAATGGAAAGACGAATTTCCGCCGGCGATCGGTCCGAGCGTCGAGGTCAAGCGCGCGACGCGCGAAAAATGGGGGCATCTTCTAAAATGAATGGGAAGCTAGAAGCGACCAATGTGTGCGTCGAGTACCTGATCGCGCGGACGGGCGAGCGGTTTCGCGCGCTGGATGACGTATGCCTGACGGTGAACGAGGGCGAGTTCGTTTCGTTCCTCGGTCCCTCCGGCTGCGGCAAGACGACGTTCCTGCACGCGATCGACGGACTGCTGCCCATCACGCGGGGCGAAATTCGGATCGACCAGCGCGCGATCACCCAGCCGGGCAAAGACCGCGCGATGGTGTTTCAATCCCCCGCGCTGTTGCCGTGGCGCACGGTGATGGGCAACGTGACGTTCGGACAGGAGATGCAAGGCGCGAACGAGCAAGCCGATCAGCAACGCGCGCGCGACCTGATCAAGCTGGTCGGACTGGAGGGCTTTGAGCATCGCTTCCCCAACGAATTGTCCGGCGGCATGCAGCAGCGCGTCAATCTGGCGCGCGCGCTCGCCATCGACCCGGAGATTTTGCTGCTCGACGAGCCCTTCGCGAATCTCGACGCGCAGACGCGCGAGTTTATGCAGGCGGAGCTGCTGCGCATCTGGGCGACGACGCACAAGACCGCGATCTTTGTCACGCACAATATCACCGAGGCGATCTATCTGTCCGACCGCGTGGCGGTGTTCAGCGCGCGCCCCGGGCACATCAAGGAAATCGTAGCGATCGACCTGCCGCGTCCGCGCCCGCTCAAGTTGAAACGCCAGGTCGAGTTCCTCAAGTACGAGGAAGATATCTGGGAAATGCTGCAAGAAGAAGTCGCGAAGATGGGACTGCGCGCGCAAGAGAGTTCAAACTAGGAAGGAGTAGGAATGTCGCCTCACCTCAGAGCGATACCGGTGACGCCGGAAGCATTGCCGCGCGTCGAAAAGCAAAAATCGTTTCTCGTGCGCTTACTTTCGCCGCGCGCGCATATTCTGATCAACCTTTCATCGGTGCTCGTTTTTTTTCTGATCTGGGAGTACATTGGCACGAGCGGCTTGATCAATCCGCTCTTTATCAGCTCGCCGTCGGCGATTGTGGGCTCCGCCGTTCAGTGGGTCCAAGAAGGAAGCATCTGGAATGACCTGTTCGTCAGCGGCGCCGAGTTCGTCGTCGGCTTTGCGCTTGCCATCGTCGTCGGCATTCCGTTCGGCATTCTCCTGGGCTGGTACCGCACCTTCAACTATATCTTCGAGCCGTTCGTGTTCGGGCTGAACGCGACGCCGCGCGTCGCGCTGGTGCCGCTGTTCATCATCTGGTTCGGCATCGGCTTGTGGTCCAAGGTGGCGATTGTTTTCCTCGGCGCGTTCTTTCCGCTGGTGCTCAACGCCTACGCCGGCGTGCGTACGGTGGATGATCTGCTGCTGCGCGCGGCGCGCTCGTTCGGCGCGAACGATTGGCAGATTTTTCGCACGATCACGCTGCCGAGTTCGGTGCCGTTCGTGCTGGCGGGCTTGCGCGTCGGCTTGGGGCACGCGCTCATCGGCATCGTCATCGGCGAGTTGGTCGCGGCGACGGCGGGCATCGGCTATGAGATGGCAATTGCCGGCGCGACGTTCCAGACCGCACGGCTCTTCGTCGGCATTCTTCTGATCACGAGTGCTGGAGTATTTTTGACCGGCGTCATCGGCTACGTCGAGCGCCGCTTTGACGCGTGGCGTCCACAACGGATGTAAGCCGCTGCGCGCGTCGAGCGGGCAAGGAGGTGAACGCACCGAAGAAATCTTACCGCATTTCGCGCAACCGATCATAATTAGGAAGAGGAGGAGGAGTATGACTCGCAAGTGGTTCATCTTGGTCGCGGCAATCGTTGCCGCATCGCTCGCGGCGTGCGCGCCAGCGGCAACTCCCGCGCCGCCGCCGGCAGCCGCGCCCACAACGGCGGTCGCGCCGACGACGGCGGCTGCCGCGCCGACCGCGGGCGCACTGACGAAAATCACCGTCGCGTACTCGACGCTCAATCCAGACCCGCTACCGATCTGGGTGGCACAGGACGCCGGCTTTTTCGCAAAGAATGGGCTAGACGTCAATCTGGTCTTTATCAACGGCGGCACGCAGACCGCGCAAGCCGCGGTCGCCGGCGATGTGCAATTCGCCGTGACGGCGCCATCCGCTGGCGTGAACGCGGACGCCGGCGGCGCCGATCTGGTCTTGGTGACTGGATTGGTCAACGTGATCAACTATGACTTGGTGGCAGTGCCGGGCATCAAGACCGCTGCGGATATGAAGGGAAAGAAAGCCGCGTGGAGCGGACCTTCGGGCTCGTCGGCGACGGCGCTTCGCATCGCCTTGAAAACGGTCTTCAATCTCAATGTAGATGCCGGCGATGTGACGCCGATCACGATTGGGACGGAGCCCGAGCGCGAGCAAGCCCTGGTGGCAAAGCAGATCGATGCGACCGTCATCAACCCGGATCTTGCGGAGACCAAAGGCGTGAGCGACGGATTGGTCGTGCTGGCGCAGATGTGGAAACGAACGGACATTCCGTACCAGCACACCGGCATCGTGGCGAGCAAAAAATATCTCAGCGCGAATCAGGACACCGCCACCCGCTTTTTCAAAGCCGTCATCCAAGCGATTGGCTACGTCCGAGACCCTGCCAATAAAGCGACGGTCACAGCAACTCTCGGCAAGTACTTGAAAAGCACCGACCAGGCGTACCTCACGAGCGGTTACACGCGCATGAGTCAGACACTGCTGCAATGCGCGCCGTATGGCACGCTCGATGGAATGAAGACCGTCATCGGCGAATCGAAAACCGCAGTCGCCAAGGGCATCACGGCGGATCAGATGACCGATAACTCGTTCATCAAAGCGCTCGACGACAGCGGGTTCGTCAAAGCGAACTGCAAGTGAAAAAGAGACCTGACCGGTTTTCGCCGAAGGCGAACCGGTCAGGTCTAAGACATTGGCGGAAAATTCCATTGTCTCCACTGTGGAAAATCTATCTCGGCGTCCTGCTCGTGACAACCGCGGAGGGGGGGATGAATATCATTTATCCCCCCTTCTTGCAAAAATCGAATTACTCCATCGTAGAGATCGGGTTGTTGGTCGCGCTGTTCGGCGTGCTGCAACTCATCTCGCGGCTGCCGGTGGGCGCGCTGTACGGCGCGGCGCGCGCCAAACCGCTCTACCTCGCGTCGCTCGTCGTCTACGTGGTCAGCACCGCCGGTTTTGCGCTTCCTGCTGGGCGCGCCTACATCTATCTCTTGACGATGGTGCACGGGTTCGCCTTTGGCGGCGTTGGCACCGTGACGCTGGCGTGGGCAATCGAGTTGAGCCGCGCCCATTCAACGCGCGGCGCGGCGATGGGCTGGTACACTGCCGCGCTCAGCGCCGGCTACAGCATCGGCAATTTTCTCAGCGGCGTGATGGTCGATCACTGGGGCTACGTCGTCGCGTTTCTCGCGCTCGGCGTAACGCCGATCATTTCGGTTTTATTGACGATGACGCTACCTGCGCCGGCGCGGAGCGCAAGCCCGGCGCGCGCCAAGCCCGATTGGCGCACGCGCCTAACGCAAATGCGCCGCACGGTCACGCCGAACCTCGCGCTGGCGACGCTCATCGCGTTCTATATCAACTTTCTCGACGACGGATTCTTTGCATTCTTTCCGCTGTTTGGCATCAGTATCGGCTTGGGACTGACCTTCGTCGGGCTTTTGAAAAGCATCCGCTCGCTCGTGGCGACCGGCTTGCGCCCAATGTCCGGCGCGATCTTTCGTTACATCCGTTTCGAGACGCTCAACAACGTTCTGATCATCGCGTGGGCGGTCGTCGTGTTTCTCGTGCCGGTCTTTCACACGCCGTGGGCGCTCTTGCTCATCTTCCTCGTGATCGGCGTCAGCCGCGGCTTGACGCGCGTGACGAGCGCGACGATGATTGCGGAAGAAAAAGCCGCCGATACGAGCGGTATCGGTTTGGCGTCGGGGCTGTATAACGCGGGGCTGGACGTGGGCGCGTTCGCCGGACCGATCATCGGCGGGTTGATCGCTTCGGCAACCACGATCCCGACGATGTTCAGCATTATTCCGATCGCACTGCTGGCGGTCTATTTTGCGGCGGCGTTTTGGGTCGGACGCGTCAAGGCGTCGGCGCCGGCAAAATCGGCGGCGTGAAATGACGGCGATTCACGGGGTCGTCTACACGGGGCAGGGACAGGGACGCGGGTTCACGCAGCTCGATTGGGTGCGGCGGCAGTTTCGTGATAAACTAGGGTTCGAGCCGTACCCCGGCACGCTCAACCTGCGGATCGACGACCGCGCGGCGCTGGCGCGTTGGCGCGCGCAGCCCAGCATTGCGATCGAGCCGTCGCCGGGATACTGCGCGGCAAAATGCCATCGCGTGCGAATCGATGCGAAGGTCGACGCGGTCTGGATCGTTCCGCAAGTGCCGGCGTATCGGGACGATGTGGTCGAACTGATCGCGGCGGCGTCGCTGCGCGAGTCGCTCCATCTGAAGGATGGCGACAGCGTTTGGATTCAACGGGTAGAAGGAGAAGAATGAGAATCGTCGTAGGCATCTCTGGCTCGACCGGCGCGATCTACGGGATCCGGCTGCTCCAAGTGCTGGCAAAGCATCCGGATGTGGAGACGCATCTGGTCATGTCGAACCCAGCGAAGCAAACGATTGTCTTGGAAACGGAATACACGGTCGAGCAGGTCGAAGCCCTGGCGCATCAGGCGTATCGCATCAACGACATCGCGGCGGCGTTGGCGAGCGGATCGTTCAAGACCGCGGGCATGGTCGTGATTCCCTGCTCGATGAAAACGTTATCGGCAATCGCAAATTCGTACGACGACAATCTGCTGGCGCGGGCGGCTGACGTTACGCTGAAAGAGCGCCGGCGCTTGGTGTTGGTCGCGCGCGAGACGCCGCTGCACCTGGGGCATCTGCGGCTGATGGCGCAAGTCACTGAAATGGGGGCGGTCCTCGCGCCGCCGATGCCGGCGTTCTACAACAAGCCGAAAACGGTAGATGATATTGTGAACCAAACAATTGGACGCGTGCTCGATCTGCTGGGGATTGAGAACGAAGAGTTATTCACGCGCTGGGCGGGTCCGCAACGAACGCCGCGCGAATGATGTAACTCACCTTACGCAGTGAGTTGAACGGGCTGTAGTTCCCGCAAGGTTGAAAACGCCACTTGAAGCGCGTTCACATACAGTTTCGTTTTCAAGGCGAAGTGGTTCAGTTTGGTTGTGCCTTTCAG
>JBBIJS010000185.1:0-5884 GCA_037445855.1 Chloroflexota bacterium
AAAGTTGGAACCTGGCTGCCGAATTTTGCCTTTGCGGACGATGGCATCGATCACGCCGCGCGGCTCCGCCACTGGATTCTGCGCGCGGAAGAAGTGGGGCTGGACTCGATCTGGGTCACCGACCATCTCTTGCGCGCGCGTAATATGTACGCGCACACCTGGCTTGAGCCGCTAACCACCTTGGCGTTTGCCGCCGCGCTCACGAAAAAGGTGCTGCTCGGACCGGGCGTCCTGCTCCTGCCGTTGCGAAACCCGGTCTTACTGGCAAAAGAGATCGCGAGTATCCAGAAATTATCCAACGGACGATTTGTTCTGGGCGCGGGCACCGGTTGGTTTGAAAATGAATTCGAAGCCGTCGGGACAAAAAAATCAGAGCGCGGCCGGCGGACGGACGAAGTACTGGAAATCGTTCGGCGTTTGACCGCCGGCGAGACGCTGACGTACGAAGGCAAGTATTTTCACTTGAAGGAAGTGAACGTAGAACCGTCGCCCGTCAAAATGCCGGTCTGGGTGGGCGGCGGCAGTCAGGCGGCGCATCCCGCCTCGATGGAAAAACCGCAACTCGATCCCAAGGTCGCGCGTCGAATCGCCAATGCAGATGGATGGTTCAGCCGCCCGGCATCCACCGCGGATCAAATCGCGGACGACTGGCGGTTACTGCAACCGTACCTCCAAGCCGCCGGCAAAGATTCGCGTAACTTTCCCTTCGCGCATGGTCAGTGGGTTCATCTAACCGAAGAGGATCGGCACACGCGCGCCGTCGAAATCCAGCACGCCGCGGCGGTCAAGATTTTGGGCACGTCGCGTCCCCGCGAGTTGCTGGAAATGGAATATCTCTTTGGGACGATTGACGAAATCACCGCCAATTTGCAGCAGCGCATTCAAGCCGGCGTGGACCATCTCATTCTGCATCCGTACACCGACGACCCGGCACAACTCGAGCTGTGGGCAAGTGAATTGTTACCCCGACTCAAAGCAATGGATGTCAACCAGTCCTCAGCGCCTAAAGCCAAGAAACAATGAAGATAGGCATCAGCACGTGGTTGTGGACTCAACGCTTTACGACTGACCGCGTTGACCTGATCAGGAAAATAGCCGAGCTGGGTTTCGACTGGATCGAATTTCCGCTGGAGGAGATCCAGCAATTCGATTATCAAGAAATCGGCGCGATCCTGCGCGACCTTGGGCTGAACGTCAGTCTCACGGCGGTTCTGCGGCAAGACCGCGATTTGACGGTGGATGATCCGGTGAGAAACAACGCCGCCATCGAGTACCTGAAACATGCGGTGGACGCCATAGCCGCGCTCGGCGGGCATCGGATCGGCGGCGGCATCTATGGCGGCGTCGGGCGCGTCTGGTATCCGCCGGCAGAGGAGCATCAGTGCGAGTTGGAGCGTGTCGCCGACCACCTGCGTCCGATCGGGCAGTATGCCGCTGACCGCGGCGTGGTATTCGGAATCGAGCCGATCATTCGTTTCCGCAGCAGTTTTATCAATACCCTCGCCGAAGCGCTCGAACTTGCGGCGATGATAGACTGCCCGGCAATTCAGGTGATGGCGGACACGTTCCACATGAATGTGGAAGAAAAAGATGTGGCGCACGCGCTGGAGTCAAGCGGCAATCACCTGGTGCACGTTCATGCAAACGAAACCAATCGCGGCGCGCCGGGCAGTGGGCACCTGGATTGGCGCGGCGTCCGCGCGGCGTTGAAAAATATCGGCTACACCGGCGCGCTGGTGATCGAATCGTTCGGCGGCGAGTTGAAGGAGCAAGCCGGGTGTTCGCTGCAAGCCCAGCGCGATGCAATTGCCCGGGAGGGTTATCGATTCCTGAAGGAATCTTTCACGCCAAAATAAAATGCGCGGCAGGAAGGGATCCTGCCGCGCATTTTATTTTGGCGTGGAGAGACGTTGTACCTTGGCGCTTGCGTGATCGCCAGGGCAAGTGTGCAACGTCTCTACCATATGCCCAGATGCAATCTGCCTAAATGGTCGCCGTCACCGCATGGTAGCCGGTCGCGCCATCCGGATAGGTGTCGGTCAATTCTTCGATTTGCAGTACGCCGGCGCCATCGGTCGCGCGGACGCGGAACGTGTGCGTGCCGCGAACCGGGCGCCAGTCATAGCGCCACTGCACCCAAGTCAACGGACTCAGCGTGGGCGTCCGCAAGACGGTTTCGACCCAGGTTCCTCCATCGACTTGCACTTCGACTTTCTTGATTCCGCGGTCGCCCGCCCAAGCAATCCCGCCGACTGGCACGGAGCCATTTTCCGGATGGTCTTTGGCAACCGCGTCGATGACGGAGACGATTTGCGGACGCGCCTCCGCGCTCCACCCGCGATCGACCCAGTACCCCGGACCGCGGTGGTCGATCGCTTCAATCGAGGTGATCCACTTGGGCTGTTTCATCCCGTAACGATTCGCGATGTAGATTCGCAGCGGAAAGCCGTGCACCGCCGGCAGCGTTTCGCCGTTCATTCCATAGACGAGGAGCGTGCGCGGATCCATCAAATCCTCCATCGCCACGCTTTCGTAAAATCCATCCGCCGCTTTGATCGCCAGCGCGGTCGCGGTCGAACGCAGCCCCAAATCCTTGAGCACCTCGCGCAATCGCACGCCCACCCAGTTGCTCGTGCTAATCAGATCGCCGCCGACCGGATTCGAGATACAGCTCTGCGTGATCGGCTGCGTGATGGCGGGATAAGCCAGCAGGTCCGCCATCGTCAACGCGCCGGGTCGATCGAACAAACCGGCGACTTGCAGTTTCCAGGTTGCCTTGTCGATGACAAGTGGAAGCGTGTCGATATCCGTTCGATAGAAATCTTTATTCGCCGTAACCTCGGGACGCGTGCCGGGCGCGGGCGGGACGCGGTCGCGCACGGTCGCGTCCGCCGTCTCTTGTGCGAGCGGCGTCGCCGGCGCGATGGCGGTCGGCGCGCCGCCGGCAAGCCGCGCCGGCGGCGTGGGTGTCTCCAACGTCGCGAGCGCTTGCCCCGCGCCGCTGGCTTCGTTTTGCATTTCGAGCAGCCGCCCCAGTCCGGTCGCGACGACCGCGAGACCGAGCGATCCACCGGCGACCTTGGTCAAGAAAACGCGGCGCGACGAACGCGACCCTTCGGTCACCGTTGCCGCCGCGAGTGACAACTCCGGCGCAGCGAGCCAGGTTCCCAAAAATGTTCCCCACCCCGCGAAGAGGATTGCCAACCAAACCAGCGAGCCGATCACATTGCCGGCAATCGCGCTGCCCAGCATCACCTCGATTGCGGCGACGATCAGGAACGCCAGCGCGCCGAGCGCTGTCCCCAGCGTGCTGCCCGACCAGTGGAGGCGCGGCTGGAGGAATGCGCTGACCCCGCCAAGCACCACGCCGCCTCCGATCACAAGCAGCACGCCCATTCCTTGCTCGATGGTCTTCGCGGTGCCGCTGATCCGACCCAGACCCAGGAACTGAATGGCGCGGACGATTGAATCGATGCCCAGCGTAATGATGCCGCCGGGCAGGACGCGGGCGAGCCAATCGAATACGTCGAAAGGAACGAATGGAAGGTCGAGCAACTTGGCGCCCAGGTAGGATAACGCGACGACGGGCAGACTGGTCAGCCCGCCCAGGATTGCCCCAACCCACATAGGTCGATATCGGTTTGGAATAGTCTCACGCTGCATATTTTTCTCCGTTCTTCACTTTACATTACGCAAATGGATGAGGGCGCAGACTTGTTCCCTCTCATCTCTTCGAGTCTACTCGTCTTTCCTTACACCGCCGTTACCCAATGATTAACGGTTTCTTAAGATTTCCGTTATATCGGCGCAAGAATTTGGCTTTATAATACGGAACGTAAATGACCAGCCAACATATTTTCGTCGTCGACGACGAGCCGCAAATTCTGGAAGTGCTGAAACTGTACCTCAGCCGAGAGGGTTTTCGCGTCCACACCGCGACCGACGGCGCAGCCGCGCTTGGCGCGTTCGATGCCCACGCGCCGGATCTGGTCGTATTGGATTTGATGCTGCCCAAGATCGACGGCTTGGAAGTTTTCAAGCGCATCCGCGCCAAGTGCGCCGTGCCGATCATCATGCTGACCGCCAAGGGCGATGAGGTCGACCGCGTGTTGGGACTGGAATTGGGCGCGGACGATTACATCGTCAAGCCCTTCAGCCCGCGCGAAGTGGTCGCGCGCGTCAAGAACGTGCTCCGCCGCGCGTCTCCCTCCCCCGACGACCCGACGAACCACGCGCTCGCGTACGGTGATCTCCGCATCGACCCGCGCACGCGCGGCGTCGCGGTGGGACCGCGCAAGATCGATCTAACCAACAAGGAATTCGATCTCCTCTATTTTCTGGCGAAACATCCGGCGCAAGTGTTCACGCGCGCGCAACTGCTGAATCAAGTCTGGGGCTATGAGTTTTACGGCGATGCGAGCACCGTCACCGTTCATATGCGCCGCTTGCGCGAAAAAATCGAAACCGATCCCGCCGAGCCGCGCTACCTTGCCACCGTGTGGGGCATCGGCTACAAATTCGAGAAGGATGCCTGATGCGGTTCATCGCGCTTTGGCTGCTTGCCCCCTTGAGCGCGCTCGCGCTCGCCACGTTGTGGCTGCACGCGCCAGCGGCGGATCTGCAGGTGCTCGCGCAAATCTTCGTTGCCTCTGAAGCGCTCTCCATCGTCCTGGGTTGGGCGGCGTACCGATTAAGTTTGCGTCTCGGGCTTGCCAGTGTGCAGCTTAAAATCGCACTAACGTTCGCGTTGGGCTTGGGCGTGACTCTGCTCAACGTCCTTTTCGTTTCGATCCCGATGTTCATCTCCGCGCATGACAGCGGACTGCTGCTGGTGCTGCTCTTTTTCGCCACGCTGGTCGCGCTGGGGTTCGGACAACTGATGGCGCGCTCGATCACCGGCGGTCTCGAACAACTCGCGTACACCGCCGAGAAAATTTCCGCAGGCGACCGCAGCACCCGCGCCCTGATCCAATCGGGCGATGAAGTTGAGCGCGTGGCTGAAGCGTTCAACACGATGGTGCAGCGGCTCGCCGAAATGGAAGGGCGCGCGAAGGAATTGGAACAAGCGCGCCGCGCGCTCGTCGCGGCAGTCTCGCACGATTTGCGGACGCCGCTCACCTCGCTGCGCGCGATGGTGGAAGCGATCAATGACGGCGTTGTCACCGATGAAGCGTCGGTGCGCCGCTACCTCTCGGTGGCGCAGATGGAAATCCAGAACCTCTCCAATCTGGTGGACGATCTGTTTGAGCTGACCCAGATCGATGCCGGCGCGCTGACTTGGACGAAAGAACCCGGCTCGCTGCGCGATTTGATCTCCGACACGCTGGAGAGTATGAATGCCCAAGCCGCCAGCCAAGGCGTGCGCTTGTCCGGCGCGGTGGAGCCAACCATCGATCCGGTGTTGATGAACTCGTACAAAATGCAGCGCGTCCTGTCTAACCTCGTCCAGAACGCCATTCGGCACACGCCCGCCGGCGGACAGGTTTCCGTCAGCGCGCACACGTGCGACCGCGGCAGGCAAGTGCAAGTCGAAATTGTCGATTCGGGCGAAGGAATTTCGCCCGGCGATCTGCCGCATATTTTCGAGCCGTTCTATCGGAGCGAAAAATCACGCGCGCGCGATGGCAGCGGCGCGGGCTTGGGGCTGACGATCGCGCGGGGCATCGTCGAGGCGCATGGCGGAACGATCAACGCGCTCAGCGCGCCGGGCGCGGGCAGCCGCTTTCAGTTTACTTTGCCGCGCGGTTGAGCGGACCGACGAAAAGGCAAAGGTTGATGATCCAACAAACGATTGCCCCGAATATGCCGCGCGACGCCCACGACAACTTGCCTGCCGCGTATACCTTTGTCGATCCGAACGCGCGCGGCGCAATCGCCGTCCACT
>JBBIJS010000186.1:0-5879 GCA_037445855.1 Chloroflexota bacterium
GCGGCGGAGGAATTAAAAGCGGAATAGAAAATCCTGGAAGTCCACATCGTCAACAGATATTACAATGACTTTATCAAGTTTATATGCAATTCTAATATCAAACATATTGACAGATATTGAGCCGGCGCATATAATCTTGACGTCGAAAGATTGAGCGCGGAGCATGCTAAATGGAATATAAGGACTATTACAAAATCCTGGGCGTGAACAAGAACGTGACCGAAAAAGAAATAAAGTCGGCTTACCGCCGTTTGGCGCGCAAGTATCATCCTGACCTTAATCCAAGTGACAAATCCGCGCAGGAAAAATTCAAAGAGATCAATGAAGCGAACGATGTCTTGTCCGACCGCGAAAAGCGCCGCAAGTACGACACGCTCGGCGCGAACTGGCAGCAGTACGAACAGTACCAGCGCGCCGGCGGGCAAGGTCCGTTTCAATGGGGCGGTCAAGGCGGGCAGTACCGCACCGTGACACAGGAAGATATCGAAAGCATCTTCAGCGGGATGGGCGGCGGCGGTGAAGGCGGCGTGTCCGATTTCTTTCGCACGTTCTTCGGCGGCGGGTTTGGCGGCGCCGGCACGCGCACACAACCGCGCGCGCGGCGCGGGCAGGACATTGAGCAAGAGATCGATATTTCGCTCGAGGAAGCGTACCGCGGCGGGTCGCGCTTGGTTGACAAGGACGGACGCCGGTTGGAGATCAAGATTCCGCCCGGAGTGAAAACCGGGTCGAAGATCCGCTACGCCGGCGAAGGAATGCCGGGCAGCGGCGGCGCCGGCGATCTGTTCCTGCGCGTCCAAGTGCAGCCGCACCCAGCGTTCGAACGCATCGGCGACGACTTACATTCCGAGGCGCCGGTCGATCTCTACACCGCGCTGCTAGGCGGCGAGACGAACGTAGCAACGCTGAAGGGACAACTCGTTTTGAAAATTCCCGCCGGGACCCAAGCCGGCAAAGTGTTTCGATTGGCTGGGCAGGGGATGCCAAAATTGAACGAGCCGAACGCGTTCGGCGATCTGTATGCCAAAGTGCGCGTCGTTCTGCCGGAGCCATTGACAGCAGAGGAACGCGCGGCGTTCGAGAGGTTGGCGGAGAGGCGGAAGCATGGATAGGAGGCGCGCGATCGAAATGGAATCACATAGCGAAGACGAACCGACCTTTGTCATCAGTGTCGCGGCGCGCCTTGTCCAGATGCACCCGCAGACGCTGCGGTACTATGAGCGCGCCGGGCTACTCAAGCCGACGCGATCCTCGGGCAAGATCCGATTGTACTCTCAGCGCGAGATTGATCGACTCCGAAAAATCTCGCGGTTGACGGGAGAACTCGGCGTGAATTTAGCCGGCGTCGAGGTCATCATCGATCTGACCGAGCGACTGGACGCGCTGCAAGAGCAAATGAAAAAGCGCGAAGCCGAATTGATGTTGGAGATCCAGCGGCTCGAGAATGAAACGGCGACGTCCAAGCCCTAGAGCGAAATTCGATTCGATTTAGGTACCATAACGCGGCAGAGCCGCAACCAGATTCTTCTCCGCGAATCAACGCGGAAAAAAGAAAAGATAAGCGAAGATTCGCGTGATTCGCGGGCAAAGAAAAGGAGAAACGCAAATGTCATCGATCCACCCCGGTTCTACTCAGCACGATGCCGATCTCGCCGTAGCGGTCTGCGAATCGTTTGATCGACATGCGACCCTGCGCATTTGGAAGCGCAGCATCGAGGTGCAGGCAAACGCCGGGACAGTCGTGCTCACGGGCGCTGTCCGCAGTCAATCCGACAAAGAGATCGCGGAGAAATCGGCGCGGGGCGTCAAGGGCGTCACAGCGGTCGAGAACCAGCTCGTCGTGGACGGCGATCTGGAGTTGGCAATCGCGCAGGCGCTTGCCGCTGATTCGCGCACGCGCGCCGGGTTCCCCGGCATTTTGATCGGCGTCGTCTTTGGCGTGGCGTACCTCAAAGGCACGGCTCCCACGGCTGAGGTCAAGAAAACCGCCGGCGAAATCGCGAGCAAGATTGTCGGCGTCCTGCGAATTTCAAATGAATTGGTTGTGCCGGTGAAAGCCAAAGCCGCGGCGTAAGCCGCGCCCACGGCGCGGAGGTCTCGGTCATCTTCCCGTCGTGAAGTGAGTTCGATGTTTCCAATTTCTGACAAGAATCCCACGCGGCGTTTTCCGATCATGAACCTGACGCTGATCGCGATCAACGTCATTGTGTTCCTGTTTGAATTAACGCTGCCGGCGCGCCAACTCGATCGTTTCCTGACGATCTGGGGTGTTGTGCCCAACAGCATTTTCGCCGCGCTCGCGCACCCGGCGCAGACGCCGCTGACGGTGTGGGCAACGCTGATCACGTCGCAGTTCCTGCACGCGGGTTGGGCGCACATCATTGGCAATATGCTGTTCCTGTGGGTCTTTGGCGACAACGTCGAAGACGTTCTGGGATCCTTCGCGTACCTGATCTTTTATCTGGTGAGCGGCATCGCGGCAGGACTGGCGCAAGTGGTGGTCACGGGACCGGGCAGCGTCCCGTCGATTGGCGCGAGCGGCGCGATTGCCGGGGTGCTCGGCGCGTACCTGTTGCTGTATCCGTGGGCGCGTATCAGCATGTTGATCCCGATCATCTTTTTCTTTTGGACGTTCGATTTGCCCGCGCTGGTCGTGATCGGCTGGTGGTTCGTGCAGCAACTTTTCTACGGCTTCGGCGCGCTGACTTCCACCGCCGCGAGCGGCGTCGCGTTTTTCGCGCACATCGGCGGGTTCATCGCGGGGATGATCATGATCGTGCCCTTCCTGGGACGCCGGCGGCGACGCGTTACCTACAATTACAATCGCTCTGATCCATCCAACGACTATATTTTTCCGCAGAGTTGAGACCTATGGCTGACCAAACGAATTCGCAGAAACGACGCATCGACGCCAAGCTTGAAGAGATCAAACGCGAGTACGGCGCGGGGATCCGTGAGCTATTGGGCGAGGTCAACAAGACGCGGCTCAAAGGCAAAGGCAAGATCGAATCGCCGGTTGTCGAGGCGAGCAGTCTGCGTTGGACGCTGGCGTGGCGCGAAGAGCGCAAGATTTCGCTTGAACTGAATATCGTGGCGAATGTGGAAGACGACGGGCGGCAGGCGCGCGTGGGCCGCGTGTGGGTGCAGCGGCACGCCTCGACGCCGATGGATTTTGAGGGGCACACGCCGACAACGCGGATGCGGCGGCTCAGCGGTCTGTCGATCCGAGAGATGCGCGAGGCGATTGACGCGGAGTGGAGTTAAGCGGAATAGCCGAGCGCAGATGAAACGGACGCGCAGTCATGAAAGGAGAATTGGATCATGTCAGCGGTACAGGAAAAAGTAAAACGTCTTGAACGGTATCTAGCGACAGACGAAGCGGCAGCCGATCGCGTGGTTGAGCAGACGGTAGACAAGTTGCTCGAACGTGAAGCCACGCGTTTGACTGAACTCAAGGCGCGGCTGGAACAACAACTCGGCGATTTCGAGAAACAATATGCGATGAAAACGCCTGATTTTTACGCGCGCTTCGAACATGGTGAACTGGGCGATGCAACAGACTTTGTCGAGTGGTCGGCAACGTATGAGATGGTCGAGAATCTGAACAAGCGGCTGGCGCTGTTGCTGGAAGACACAAAGCGATGAATGCACTCATCGCCAGGTACTTTGACGAAATTGAAACGCGATTGATTGCCAGTCCTGTGATTCTCTCATATCATGTGTTGCGGCGCGATGTGACACCCTCAGATGGTAAATTGCGAGTCAAAGCAACCTTGCGCGATGGTAGTACTGCCGAATTGTTCGAGTACGTAGTAGAAACAGGTGGTCAAATCATCACGGCGAAATACAGTTTCCATTGGCAAAATCCACAGGGAAATCTTGTCTATCGCTGGGATAACGCGCCGCATCATAAGGAATTAGAGAATGCGCCACATCATCTACATCTAGCAGATGGATCAGTACGCGCTATGGACAGCGCGATAGATATGTTGAAAGTGATTGAGGAGATTGAGAAACGTGCTGCGGGGTAGACGAAGATTGATGTCTCACGGCTGGGATGCGCTTGTCGAGAAGCTCGGCTACGCAGATGCAACGCGCTTTGTGATGCTGATCGACAAGGGTTCTGGCGATTCCGTAAAGTACTTTCGCGATTTGTGGAAGAACACCAGCGCAGAAGAGATCTACAAGAAGATGATTGCACGTAGACGATGACAACAACGGTAAGTGGAAATTGCGCTGAGTGGTTTTTAGCCGACGCAGGTCGGCTTTGTGATGTTGTAGCAGCGATTTCAATCGCCGTGAATTCAAAAAGTCTTGAGATGATTCGCCGGCTTGGCATTGGAATCCTTGCACTGTTCGCTGTCGCCATTTTGTTGGTTGCCTGTGGTCCAACGACAAGAGAAGACATAGCAAAAGCCTACGTTGAGGCAGTTGTCAACCGCGACGTTAATAGAGCAGCAGAATATTGGAGTCCTGTGGTAGATGGAAAGAAAAACGCGGCGGGAGACATCGATTATGTGACTACTCGCGTAAGAGCTGTCTCGATCAAAGCTATGGATGTTAGTACAGGTACTAGGATTCTTGATCACAGTGAATTTGTCGATCTCCGAGCGCGTATCCAAAACAAAGACGGACAAGAAATAATCTGTCCTGTCCGTTTTGATTTTGTCCAATCAGATGGAAACTGGAAAATAGAATCGGCAACATGGCTTTATTGATAATAGATGACGACAGTTCAGGGAGCTTTCAGTTATGCCATTCAACATGAACAAACTAACCGAAAAAGCACAAGAAGCCGTTCTTGCCGCGCAAGAACTGGCGCAAAATAATCAGCACAGCCAGATTGAGCCGGAGCATTTGATGTCCGCGCTGCTGACGCAAACCGATGGCGTCGTGCCGCAGATCTTTAGCGCGCTTGGCGCGAACGCGGACAGCATCACGCAGCAATTCGCCGGCGAACTAACCCGTTTGCCGAAAGTGACCGGCGCAACCGCGCAAGTTGCCGCGTCGCAACGCCTGACGCGCGTGCTGGAGAATTCGGCGCAGCAGGCGAGCAATCTGAAAGACGAGTACGTTTCGACCGAGCATCTTCTGCTCGCGCTGATCGATCGCGCGGACGGCGCGACCGCGCGGATTCTGCGCGGTGCAGGCAGCACGCACGACGCGGTGCTGCAAGCGCTCACGCAGATTCGCGGCAACCAGCGCGTCACGTCGCAGAACCCGGAGACGACGTACCAGGCGCTCCAAAAGTACGGGCGCGATCTGACCGACCTCGCGCGCAAAGGCAAACTCGATCCGGTGATCGGGCGCGACGAAGAGATTCGCCGCGTGATGCAGATTCTGTCGCGGCGCACGAAGAACAACCCGGTGCTGATCGGCGAACCCGGCGTCGGCAAGACCGCGATCGCGGAAGGGCTGGCGCAGCGCATCGTGCGCGGCGACGTGCCGGAGCCGCTGAAGAACAAGCGCGTCGTCGCGCTCGATCTGGGCGCGCTCGTTGCCGGCGCGAAATTCCGCGGCGAGTTCGAAGAGCGGCTCAAAGCGGTGCTGAAAGAAATCACCAGCGCGGAAGGGCAAATCATTCTGTTCATCGACGAAATCCACACCGTCGTCGGCGCGGGCGCGGCGGAAGGGGCGATGGACGCGAGCAATATGCTCAAGCCGATGCTCGCGCGCGGCGAGCTGCACACCATTGGCGCGACGACGCTCGATGAGTATCGCAAGCATATCGAAAAAGACGCCGCGCTCGAACGCCGCTTTCAGCCGGTGCTCGTCGGCGAGCCGAGCGTGGAGGACACGATCAGCATTCTGCGCGGCTTGAAGGAACGCTACGAGGTGCACCACGGCGTCAAGATCAAGGACGCCGCGCTCGTCGCCGC
>JBBIJS010000187.1:0-5345 GCA_037445855.1 Chloroflexota bacterium
CAATGCGATTGCTTCGCTTCGCTCGCAATGACACTTGTGGGCAATCACCAGTACCAATGCTATTGCTAAAACCAAGCGATGTGATAAAATAACGCGCGGAGGAATTCATGCCGCGCATTGTTTTTATGGGCACGCCCGAATTTGCCGTCCCGGTGCTGGACGCGCTGACGCGCACGCCCCACCAAATCGTCGCGGTCTATACCCGGCCCGATCAACCGGCGGGACGCGGCAAACAACTCCACTCCTCGCCGATCAAGCGGCTGGCGGAAACGCACGCGCTGCCAGTCTTCCAGCCGCCCACGCTGCGCCAGCCGGAGTTCGTCGCGCCGCTGCGCGATCTCGCGCCCGACGTCATCATCGTCGCCGCGTACGGCTTGATCCTACCGCCGGACGTTCTCGCGCTTCCGCCGCGCGGCTGCGTCAATACGCACGCGTCGCGGCTGCCGCGCCATCGCGGCGCCGCGCCGATTGCCGCGGCGGTTCTCGCCGGCGACGCGGAAACCGGCATCACGTTGATGCAGATGGACGCGGGACTCGATACCGGTCCCATTCTCGCGCAGCGCGCCATCCGGATTGCCGAGGACGACACGACCGGCACGCTCACGCCCAAACTCGCCGACCTCGCCGCCGCGCTGTTGATCGAAACGCTGCCGCGCCTTCTCGCCGGCGAAATCACGCCGCAGCCGCAAGACGAAGCGCGGGCGACCGTCTGCAAAACGATTCGCAAGGAGCAGGGCTTGATCGATTGGACGCTGCCGGCAATCGAAATCGCGCGCCGTGTCCGCGCGTTCAATCCGTGGCCCAGCGCGTACACGTTCTGGAACGGCGCACAACTCAAGATTCTGCGCGCGCGCGCCGCTGCGGCGAATGCGGGCGGCGAACCGGGGCGCGTGAAAGCGCAGGATGGAATCGCCGTGATGACGGGTGACGGCGCGCTGATCCTGCTGGAGGCGCAACTGGCAGGCAAGCGCGCAATGAAGATCGAAGAGTTTGCGCGGGGACAGCGCGAATTCATTGGCACGGTTTTGCGCGGGACGTAGGGGCGAGGCATTCGCCAAAACTCGCGTGCAATGCAATCTAGGTTGGCTTGTACCAATCCTGCAATATGGAAAGCCGGGTTGAGCGAATGCCTCGCCCCTACCGAATGCGATACACCGTCATATTCGTCCCGCCGGTCTCACGCGTCACCGCGCAGCCGGTCTGATACACTGGCACGAATCGTGGATCCGCTGCAAGGGACGGATACCAATCGGGGAAGAAGATCGCGAAGGTCGCGCCGCGAGCGAAAAGAAACTCGCGCAGGCGACCTTCGTCGCGCATAAATGGAATCACCTCCGGCGTCACCAGTCCCGCCAAATCGATGAACGGGCGCGGATAGAAATATCCCAGCGCGCCGATGTCGTGCGCGGCGACCACCGCGTCCGCCGGCGCGTTCGCCGCGATCCAGCGCGCGGTGTCCACCATCTCGCAATTGATGATCGCGACATCCGTCGCGTACGCGTCCGCGCCGAGCAACCAGAACGCCACGAGCGCCGCCGCGATCGAAAACGCCCACGCCGTTCGCACTACCCAATGCTTGATCCGCTCGATGAGCGCCGCCGTGCCCCAGATGCCATACAGCGCGATGAACGGCACGACCGTCATTTCGTAGCGCCCGTGTTGGTACGCCACCGGCAAGCGCGCCGCATACAGCGCGGGCAAAAGCAGCAACCACGCGAACGGAATCAGCGCGCGCCATTCGCGTCGCCGCGCCAAAACGGCGCCGATGAACACCGCGCCCGGCACGAGCAAGACCTGCGCCCCCACCCACGGCACGGCAAGCAACTGCAACCAGCGCGCGAGGAACGGCGCGCGGTCGAAGAGAACGGCGTATTCGACTGTCTTGGCGTAGAAGGTATTCGGCAGAATCGTACCGCTAGTCGTGAGGTTGAAGAGCAGATACGGCGCAAGTAGTATTCCGAAACCAATCGCAAATTGAACCACGAAGACACCACGGGCACGAAGAGAACTGACTTGGTGTTCTGCGTGCCGTGGCGGTTCGATCATTTCTCCCAGACACACCAACGCGGCAAGCACGATGCCCTCGGGTCGCGTCAGCGTGAGCAACCCGGCGACAAGTCCCAGCAGCCAACCCTGCTCATGCGCGTAGAATCGTTCCAGCAGAAGCAACGACAGGAAGACGAAGAGTGGAATTTCCATTCCGCTCACCGCGCTCCACGCGAGATGCCACTCGAACACAGTGAACAGTGAACAGTAAACCGTAAACCGTGATGAAGCCGAAAGTCGGGCGGCGAGACGCGCGCACAAGACTACACTCGCGCCGAAGAAGAGCGCGCCGAGCAAGTAGGTCCACGCGCGGAAATCGATCCTCAAGAGGTATCCCCCTGAAAGCAGGAGGGTCCACAGCGGCGAGGTGGAACCCGCGCTGGGCTGTCCGGGGAAGAAGGCAAACTCGCCGCGCGTCGCGAGGTTACGCGCGTAGACTTGATGAATCCACGCGTCGTCGAGCGCAAAGCCGGGCGCGCTGCGGACTGCCGCGAACAAGAGATATGCTCCCGCGCTCGCCAGCGCCAGACCGATCAAGCCCCACTCGCGCCGCTTCAATCTTGCCTGCCGAATCCGCGCAGCGCGCTCCCGGCGAGCGCGCCGGCAATCAACGCCGCGCCGCCGAACGCCAGCGTTACCGCGAGCGCGTCGCGCGTGGGCGCAAGGATTGCGTCTTCGTTCCGATAGACGACCACCGTCCAGGGATTCGTCGCCAACCGCCGGAACGCGGCGTGAACGGACGGCTTGCTCGCATCGAGATAGGTCAGCGTCGCCGCGTTGCCGCGCTTGATCGCGGCATCGAGCGCGACGAGGTGGGTCGCCGGAATCTGGGTCACCTCCGCGCCGTAGCGCTGTTCGGAGAGCAGACTCGCCGCGACATTCGGCGCAAGCGGAACGAGCGCGACAAAACTTTGCGGCGCGGCAGATCGATCGGCAATGCGGACGCCGTTTTCGTCCACCAATAGCGCGTCCGGCGGCGCGTCCAGCGCGCCTCCAAGTTCCTGCGCCGCGACGCGAAGCACCAGCGCCGCCGCGACATTTCCGGCGTTGTCGATGATGGGCGCGCTATAGTATTGCGACACCTCGCCGAAATCGCGCGCCGGCGCGGACGCGGACAGGTGTCCCGCCAACGCCTCGCGCACGAAGAGGCGCGGCGCCCAATTCGCGTGCATCGACGCGTCGGTGGTCAGGACGATCTCGCCAAAGGGATCGACGATCGACGCGGCGCGAATGTCCGGGTCGGCGGCGACAATCGCTTTCAACTCGACCAGCGCGACGGCGGTGCGCGCGGGCAGCGCGGTTTCATCCGCCGTGGCAAAGCCACGCAGCGATGGCAGCGCGGCGAAGGTGAACCCTTCCATCATCCGCGCCTGCAGCGTCCGGTCGATGGAGCCGGCGATGAGCTGCGCCCGCGCGGCAAGCGCGGCGTCGGCATCGGCAAGCGCGCGGGCGCGGAGGTTGGTATCGACAAAATAGAGCGACGCCGTAAGGAACACCAGCACGCCCACGATAACCAGGGCTGATCGCTTCATTTGGGTTGGAACCGCCAGATCGTCAAGGATCGGACCGTGTGGCTTAAAGCGACCGGAAAACTGGCTTGTTCCACCAAGTTAGTCTGCACCTGCGGCGTGACCAATTTCTCGTCTCCTTCCAAAATCAAGATCCAAACCGGTCCCTGTCTGGACAGGTTTGCCACAAAATCGGGACTGATTTGAGTATACATCGAGAGCGCGCGGTGATTGGAAAGGAGCGCCAAAGTGCCCGCCATGCGCCCGGTCACAATCGCATTCGGGGGCAGCGCAACCGACAAGTTCGTTGCCACGCCGGCTAAATCCGAGCGACTCTGCACAATGCCAAACCAGTATAACGCCCCCTGCATCAGTAAATGGGATGACAACAGAATCGTCACGATTCCAATGCGCGTGTTCTTACTCCAACCCCAACCCAACTGCGTCCGCGTCGTGAGCCAGTAAAACAAAAGCGGAGAAAATAATCCCAGGATGGGAATCCACCGGGCATAGTCTCCAAAGAGAGGGAGTGGTGGCGCGACTTGGAAGAGAAAGAAGAATCCCGCTCCTATTCCAATTGCCATTCGGTATTTTGTGCCAGCCCGCGGCAAGGGCTCCCCGTTCCAGAGACGCTCTAGTCCAGCGAGAGCAAGCACGACTAGCGCCGGAAATGCCGGGAGGAAATAGCGGGTTGGCATATAACGGAAGAAGCTGGGAAGCGCCAGCGCGACGGGCAGCCAGACAAGAGCGAGAAGGAGTAGATCCGACGCTTGTTGAAACCAGCGCCGTGGAGACAAGAGAAGCGCCAGTACTTCCAGGCATGCCAGAAAGAGGAGTGCGATCTGGTACGGAAAGAAATAGCCCGGCAGACCTGCCAAGAAAACTTGCAGCACGATTTGTAGCGGCTCGGCTAATCCCATATTTTCTTCGGTGAGCCGAGTTTGCACGTACCCTGGGTAATTCGGAATGTGGGGAACCCAGAAAGCTTGCCACGCCAGAAGGATGATTCCTACGCCAAACAAGAACGGAAACAACAAATGCCGGCGGCGAAGGGCGTATAGCGCAACCAGTGCGGGCAGCAATGACAAAGCGTGTAGCTTGACGCCAACCGCAACCAAGCCCAACCCGATCCCGACGACCAATCCACCTAGCGCGGACTGAGCTTGGACTCCCGCAAGAGCCAGAACGGAAAGTAGCGCAACCAATGGCCCTTCCGTGAGGATGAGCCGATCAAAAACGATAGAAAAGAATCCGGTCGCGCCCAAACCCATCGCCAGCAAAGCGCCGGCGCGCGGCCAAACGATTTTGCCTAACCGCGCCAGAGCAACAAGTCCCAAGATACCAAAGAGAATGGAGAGCGCTCGACCTTGGACGCGTCCGGGACCCAGAACGCGAAAAGTGACGTCCAGCATTGCATTGTAGAAAGGGTGCGCGCCTGCAGCCAGATTGTCGGAACCGATTAGGGGCGCATCGCCGCGAATTGCCTGCAACGCCGGCAGAGCCAGCGTCCCTTCATCCGTCCACGTCGCTTCGTCGGGTACCAGATCAACTGAAGGAGAATCCCGGTCCAAACCCCAAACGCGGAGCGCCACCGCGAGGAGCAAGATGATTGTGAATAGGAGAAACGACTTGGACAGAAGGGTCATAGCATTCATCTTTTGAAGAGCATTCCGTTTCCAAGAAACCAATCGACTGCAACAAGCAACGGAAACAACTCTAGTTAGCGACTCCTATTCGCCTATTGCTGGTCGGAAACGCCGAATGAATACGGCGAGCAAAATCACGGATGGG
>JBBIJS010000187.1:5369-5847 GCA_037445855.1 Chloroflexota bacterium
AGAACCCAGATTTCCACAGTTTCTGAAAACTTTGGAAATCCGGGGGTGCGTTTTCTAAAAGCAAATCTCAACATCTATAGAATGGAATCTGCTTGCCGTGGATGCACGAAACGATCGAGGTATAGGGTCGCCAGATCGAACCTCCAATCGGGTTGGGCAATCGAAAATACCGCGACCAACACCGCATAGCCAACAAAGACCTCTCGACTTGGAACAGCAAAACGATGAGGGGCTACGCCTTACCTCGGACCTAGTCCACTCGGTAGAGATTAAGAGTAATGCCAGAAACCGTTACTTGCTTCAGGCGGACCCACTGCGCGTCCATCTCCAATGCTTTCGCCTCCTGATATTGCTCGTTGTGATCCAGCGCGACCACCAACCACACTCGCGCGTGCCCTGCGACAATCGAGTTGACATCTTCCGGCACGAGACCCGCGATCCGTCCTGATCGTCCGCGAGTTGTTTCGGTCGTATAATC
>JBBIJS010000188.1:0-5822 GCA_037445855.1 Chloroflexota bacterium
TTTGACATTCCCACGCGTCGGACTTATAATTTCAGCGAGAACGTGTCATGGCGAGCGCAGCGCAGCAATCTCCGCGCGGTGTTGGGGATTGCTTCACCGCTCTGCGGCTCGCAATGACATTGCAAAATCAGGGAGACACACATGACCACACTGCTGCTGGTCGACGACGAAAAGAATATCATCGAACTCGAAAGATTGTACCTCGAAAAAGAGGGCTACAAGATCGAGGTCGCGTACGACGGCAAGACTGCGCTGGAAAAATTCCACACGCGCCAACCCGCCGCGATCATTCTCGATCTGATGCTGCCGGTCATCGACGGCTTGGAGGTCTGCCGCCGCGTCCGCCAGGAATCGGATGTGCCGATCCTGATGCTCACCGCGCGCGATCAGGATGTCGATAAGATCGTCGGACTGGAACTGGGCGCGGACGATTATCTGACCAAGCCGTTCAATCCGCGCGAACTGGTCGCGCGCGTCAAGGCGATCTTCCGCCGCGTGAACACGGTCCCCAAAACGCAGCGGCTTGCCGTCGGCGACCTGACCGTCGATCTGGATCGCCGCGAAGTGACCGCCGGCAAAAATCAAGTGACGCTGCGCACCAAAGAATTCGACTTGCTGGCGGTTCTGGCGCAGAATCCCGGCATCGTACTCACGCGCGAGCGCTTGCTGGAGATCGCGTGGGGTTATGATTTTCCGGGCGAGACCCGCACGGTCGATGTGCACGTCGCGCATTTGCGCAAGAAACTTGGCGGCGCGAAAACCCAGATCGAGACCATCAGCGGAGTGGGCTACAAACTCGTCAGTGGATAGCGGCATGTCACTCAGAACGCGTCTCATTCTAACGCACGTCTTTGTCATCCTGCTCACCCTGGCGATCATTGCCGTGAGTCTCGTCCTCATCTTGCGCGACTACCAGCGCCAGGTGCAGCTCTCGCGCCTCGGCGACGCGGTGCTGCCGCTGGCGGTGCAGGCGCGCGTTCTATTTCTAGCCAAGGTGCCGGTCCGCGAAGTGCTGACCCGGCTGGAAGCGGATGCGGGCATCACTGGGCACGTGATGATCGTGAACGAAAAAGGATTGGTGCTCGCTGACGCCGCCAATGGAATGACGAACCGAACGATCAGTCTCAATCCCGCGGCGCGGGCGGACGCGCAGCGCGGTTTCTTCTGGGGCGCGTTCCAAGAGCGGAACGCACGTCTGGTCTTGTACGCCGCCATCGCGGCGGGGCAAGTGGGCGGGCAGACGGTCTACGTCGCGCTGTCCACGCCGGAGCGCCCGCTGTTCAACGTGCTCGACGAGATCGGCACGAGCATCCTCCTCGCCGGTGGCATCACGCTGTTCGTATCGCTGCTGGTCGCGTTCTTGCTCGCGCGCTCCATTGCCGGTCCGATCACGCGCTTGACGCGCGGCACCGAAGCGATCGCGCGCGGACAGTACGATCACCGCGTCCAAGCCGGGGGTCACGACGAGATCGGTCGGCTCGGCAAGAGTTTCAACACGATGGCGGAGGAGGTGCAGCGCTCGCGGCAAATGGAAAAGGATTTCGTCGCGAACGTCTCGCACGAGCTCAAGACGCCGTTGACGTCGATCCAGGGTTTCGCGCAAGCGATTCTCGACGGTGCGGTGCCGGATGCGGCGGGCGTGCAACACGCCGCGCAGACGATCTTTGACGAGACCACGCGCATGGCGCGCCTCGTCGGCGACCTGCTCATGTTGGCGCGGTTCGAAACGGGTCAGATTCCGCTCGCGCACGACTCGGTCGATCTGGCGCAGTCGCTGCCGCGATGGGTCGAGCGCTTTCAACCGCGCGCGCACGAGCTAGGCGAAACGATCACCGCCGTCATCGATCCGCTGCCGGTGATCAACGCCGACGCGGCGCGGCTGGAGCAAGTCGTCACGAATTTGGTCGACAACGCGCTCAAGTACAATCAACCGGGCGGAACGGTCACGGTCACGGCGAAAAAGATCGAAACCGAAACGGCGGCTAAAAGCCCGGTCACGCGGCGGCGGCGCGGGGCGGAACGTCCGCCCGCGCAATGGGTCACGATCGCGGTGAATGATACCGGCGCGGGAATTCCGCAAGAAGACTTGCCGCGACTGTTCGAGCGATTCTATCGCGGCGACAAGGCGCGCGTCGCCGGCGGCACCGGGCTGGGACTGTCCATCACGAACGAAATCGTCCGGGCGCACGGTGGGCGCATTGAAGTACAGAGCGAGGTCGGGCGCGGCAGCACGTTCACCGTATTCTTGCCGGTTCGAAACGGCGCGCACGCGTAGCGTTTGGGAGAGAATAACTCGCGAACCTTGCGAAGGTTGGCTTCAAGGCGCAAGTCGGACGCCGAATCAACCTTCGCAAGGTTGCTCGTTGTCTTCTTACAGACGTAGGATCGATTGGGATAGACGGTGCGACGCACATTGGCGGTGCGTCGATTTTCATTTTACAAACATTTTACGCCGCGCTAACTGCGGCGTGACGCGGTGATGCGATAGTGGTAGCGGAACGCTCGCTGGAGTGTTCCGCGCTGGAGCGTTCGCGCTCGCCGGGAACGGAACGGCGGCACAATTCGTCAGGAGATATTCGGATGAAACGAATCGGACAGGTCGCCATCGTCAGTTTGCTGGCAATCGGGTTTGGGTTGACCGCCGCTGGCTGCGCGTTGGGCAGCCAGGTCGCGCAAGCGCCAGTGCCGACCGCGCGCGTGACGCTCGCGCCGGTCAAGCCAACCCCCGGCAAGCCGCC
The DNA here is from genome assembly GCA_037445855.1 of Chloroflexota bacterium. Taxonomy (GTDB): domain Bacteria; phylum Chloroflexota; class Anaerolineae; order UBA4142; family UBA4142; genus DAIDTM01. The sequence goes on from JBBIJS010000188.1 coordinate 2,739, forward strand.
GCCGCTCAGTAAGCCGCCAAGTACTCCGACAGCGGACGTGATCCAATTGGGATTATCCGGCGGCGTGGTCGTTTCGAACACCGGCAGCGCCGTCGGTCTGCGCGTCGCCGGTTCCACGCTGCAACTCCAGACGACGGCGAACACGATCATCGTCGTGCCGGGCGTGAAGAACGCGCAGCTCGCGGATATTCACGCCGGCGACCGCGTCATCGCGAACATTCCCGGCAACGATCCGAACACGCCCGCCGCGCTGTTGCTGGACATCCCGGTTGGATATACGGCGGACAATATCGTCACCGGCGTCGTGCAAGCAAACACGAGCGGCGCGCTCGCGGTCAAGACGGACACCCTGCCGCGCCGCGTAATGGTGAATGGCGCGACTTTCGTCGTAGATCTGAGCGGCGATCGTCCGCTCCTCGCCGCGCTGAGTGAGGTGCAGTCCAACAACGCGGTGATGATTATCGGACAGCCCAGCGGCGACACGTTCACCGCGCAGATCGTCGTGATCGCGGTGAAGGATGCGCGGAATATTCCCACGCCGGGAAAATAGACGGAAAGATTTTACGGACACTTTACAAGAAACTCACTCGGCGTTAAGCCGACGGCGCGACAATGCGCGTAGAGAATTGATAGGAGGAAAAACCATGTCGAACAAAAATGGAAGGTTGATCCTGCTCGCCGCCGCGTTCGCGCTGCTCGCGCTGAGCGCGACCGCGTGCAACCCTGCGCCAACCACGCTGGCGCAAGACTTGTCGAACGCGATCGCGCAGAATTTACCGGTCGCGCTAGCGCCGGCGACGAGCACGCCAACGCCGACGTTGACGCCCACGCCAGAGCCGACCAGTCCCGCGCCGTCCGCGCGCGCGCCGCAGCGCCAGGGCGTCACGCGCGCCCAGGCGCTCCAGGGATTTGTCGCGTTGCTGAAACGCTCCGGTTTGACCGGCGGCGTGGTCGCCTCGAATGACGGCAGCGCGCTCGGCGTCAAACTCGGCAAGACGAGCGCGCAGCTGCAGGTCGCATCGAACGCGATTGTCGTCGTGCCCGGCGTGAGCAACGCGACCTTGTCCAATGTTCAGGTGGGCGACCGCGTGGTCGCGGCGATGAACGGCGGCGCGACCGGCACGGCGGCGTTCCTGCTCGATTTTCCAGCGAGCTATAAAGTCAGTAACCTTGCGCTCGCCGCCGTGCAATCGAACAGCGGCGGAACGCTAACGCTGCGCGTCGCGCGCGGCGGCACACGCGACGTGACCACCGATGCGTCGACGGTGGTCGTGAACCTCAACGGCGGTCAACCCGCGCTCGGTTCGGTTGGCGATTTGACGCAGGGCAACGCGGTGCTGGTGATCGGCGCGGACAGCGGCGGCGCGTTCAACGCCGAGGTAATCGTCGTTTTGAGCAAGAACGTTCGCAACCTCTTGCCGAAACAACAGCCGCAGCCGACGCCGGGCGCGTAGCGATGCCGCTCACTCGCCGCGATTTTCTTCGACAACTTGGGATCGGCGCTGCATCAATTGCCTCCACGTGGATTCTGGAGGGATGCAGCGCCGTAGGCATTCCTGCGCCAGCCGCGACACCTTCCACGCTCACGCCAACCGCCGTGATCCCCGCGACGACGCCGATGCCCGCACCCACGCCGGCGGCGCCGCCCATCGCCGCGCGCCTGGAGGTGGACGCCAGCCGCGTCGTCGGCGCGCTTGACGCGAAACTGTGGGCGAACCTCGGCTACGACCCGATGTATTCGCTGACGACCGCGTCGACCAGTCAGCCCGCGTGGGAGTTGATTCGCGAGAGCCGTGCGTTCCGTTACATCCGCTGCCACAACACGTTCAGCGACGGCAAGCCGGGCGTGCGCTCGGACCAGACGATGGGCTGCCGCGTTTATTCCGAAACGGCGAGCGGCGCGCCGCGCTACAACTTTCAGTATCTCGATCAGGTGCTGGACACGTGGCACGCGGTGGGCTTGAAGCCGATTCTGGAAATGGACTTTATGCCGGACGCGCTGGCGGAAGGTCCCATCGTGCGAAACTATTCCGGCGGCGCAATCAACGCGCCGCGCGATTACGCGCGTTGGCGCGAGATGATCTACCAGACGGTGAAACACTGCATCGGTCGTTACGGCGCGGACGAGGTGCGCGCGTGGTATTTTGAAATCTGGAACGAGCCAGACCTGAGCCAGTATTTCATCGACGGTGTGCAAGGCGGACTTGCCTTTACGCCGGCGCGGATGGCGCGGTTCACCAAAATGTACGATTACTTTGTCGACGGCGCGACGGCAGCCGACGCGCAGATTCGCGTCGGCGGACCGGGCTTGGCGGGGCACGACGATTTCTTCAAGCTGTTTCTCGATCACATCACGAGCGGCGTGAACGCGGTCACCGGCAAGGTCGGCGCGCGCGCCGATTTCATTTCGTGGCACGTCTACAACACAAGTCAAGCCGTGCTGGAGAAGAATCGGCAGCGCCGCGCGGTGGTGCGGAGTTATCCCGCGCTCGCGCAGGCGGAATTGTTGCAGGACGAGTGGGGGCAAAAGCTGCGCGCGGTAGAGGACGGATTGACGCCGATGGTGCAGAGCGAGTACGACGCCGCGTTCCTCTGCCGCACCATCGACAACAATCTGAACGACGCCGAGGCGCGCGTGGATTTGTTTCTGCGTTGGGGGCAGATCGCCAATGGTTGGCGCGCGTTCACGCGCCAGTTCGGCAGCGCGTTGGCGCCGCTGCCGATCTTTAACGCGTACACGCTGCTGGGGAAATTGGGCGCAGAGCGCATCGCCGTCGATGCCGCGCCGCTGGACGCGACGATTCGCGCGCTTGCGACGCGTGGCGGCGCGGCGACGCAAATCGTCGTCTATCGTTTCGAGGAGAACAATGCGGACGGAACAGGCGCGCCGGTTGGAGTCGAACTGACGGTCAACGGAGTGGGCGGCGATTCGTTATCGGTGCAGCATTACCGCATCGACCGCGAGCACGCGAACGCGTACCGCGCGTGGCTCGCGCTGAACAGCCCCAAGAATCCGACGAGCATCCAAGCCGATCAAATCGCGATGAAGGCGATGCTTGCGCCGGAATCCAGCGTCGTCGCGGT
>JBBIJS010000189.1:0-5771 GCA_037445855.1 Chloroflexota bacterium
CGCCGGCGAGCGTGTCCGCGGAAACGAGCGCGCCCATCGCGATCGCGAGAAAGTTCACCGCGTACAGCCCGGCGAGCGTGAGAAAATTGTCGACGCCGCTTTGGAGTAGCGTTTCACTGATCGAGTTCGTGATCGGACGCTGAGAGCCGATCTGCGTCCGCATCATGTAAAAGCCAAAGCTATAGAGCAAGAGGAAGGCAAGTCCGAGCAGAAACGCGGCGAGCAGGATGCGGCGGCGGACGGCTTCAAGGAATGTGAGGCGCGCGATGATAAAAGTTGGCATCACAATCTCCCGTGCTTCGTGTCATTGCGAGCGAAGCGAAGCAATCCCCATTGCAGTCGTGGAGATTGCTTCGTCGCAAAGGACGCTCCTCGCAATGACATGGTTACAGTCCTCCATCCGTGCCGACGATCTGGATGAACAAGTCTTCGAGCGAGAGGTGCTGCGGCGTCAGCGCGTACACCTCGACGTTCTGCGCGACGAGGTAACGATTGATCGCCGGCAGCGCGGCTTCGTCGCCAATGGTGAACGTGATTTGATTACCGTCGGCGCGAATGTCTTTGCCCCACTGAGCGAGACCCGCAATCGTCTGTGGCGCAAAGCCCATCGCGCGCACCGTAACGCTGGTCGCGCCGTCAACGAGTGTCTTGAGTTCGCTGACGCGGATCACTTCGCCATGCTTGATGAACGCGACGCGGTCGCAGGTGATTTCCACTTCGCTGAGCAGGTGCGAATTGAGGAAGACTGTCGTGCCGCGCTTTTTCAGATCGGCGATGATGTCGCGTACGAGCCGGCGCCCTACGGGGTCGAGTCCGGAGGTTGGCTCGTCGAGAAACACGAGCGTGGGCTCGTTGAGCAGCGCCTGCGCAAGCCCGATGCGCTGCAACATCCCTTTCGAGAACGTCCGCAACTGCTTGTCGCGGAACGGCGTCAGTCCCACAAGTTCCAAAAGTTCATCGATCCGCTGACGCCGGTGCGCTGCGGACATGGCGTAAAGCTCGCCGTGCAAATTCAGGAATTCATTCGCGGAAAGCCAATCGTGAAAGCGAAAATGCTCCGGCAGGAATCCGATCTTGGCGCGCGTCGCGCGGTCGCCGAGCGGCGCGCCGAGCAGCATCGCGCTGCCGGCGGTCGGCGCGACGAGACCGAGCAGCATCTTGATCGACGTGGTCTTGCCCGCGCCGTTCGGTCCAAGGAAACCGAAAACCTCGCCTTGCTGCACCTGGAGCGTCAGCCCGCGCACGGCGACGTTTTCGTCAAAAACTTTACGGAGTTCGCGAGTTTCGATTGCAAGTGGCATGGGAGACAAGTATCCAAGAAACAAGGGAACAGGTTGACAGGTAGACAGGTTACGCGCACAACTTGTCTCAGTACAGCACAATTTGGGCGAGGAGCCAGCGCTCTCTAGCGCGGTGGCGCCAAAACCAAGCGATTTCCGTGACATGGACGGCGTTACCCTGGCATGACTGTGGCGCATGGCTGTGGCGCACTTCGCCACAGTCACGCCACAGCCACGTTCCCGCGACGGCAAGTGGAGAACGCCTTCTCCTCAAATCCGTGATGTACTGTGTCTACCTGTTTTCCCGTTTCCTTGTCTCAGTACGTCACAGATTTGGGCGAGGAGCCAGCGCTCTCTAGCGCGGCGGTGCCAAAACCAAGCGATTTCCGTGACATAGACGGCGTTGGAGAACGCCTTCTCCTCAAATCTGTGATGTACTGTGTCTGCTATTTCAGCGAATTCGCGATCGCGAGCGCGCCGGTCGTATCGTTGCCGACTCCACCAACCGCGTAGATGATGCCGTTCTTCACCCACACGACCGCGTACTGCGGCGCGTCGTCCATCGGACGTTGGATCAGATAACCGGATGCGCCGCCATCCACGCTGACCGGTTTGTATTGCGCCGCGTTGCGGGGAATCGGCACGACGAGCGTCGAAGTCCAATCTACGGACGAGGCGTACGCGTGCGCCTGTTCCTTCGTCATCCCGCCGAATTGAAGCCCCAGTTCCGCGATTTGCTCAATATTCAGATCCGGCGGCGCGTCAACCGATGGGCTGGGAATTTGAGTCAAGACGATGCAGTTGATCATCGTCCGCCCCGGCGATCCATTTGGAATGGCGGATCCTTCGCTTTGCGCCAGATTCGGGCAGTCACCGTAGCCGGCGGCGACGCCGGACGGAATGTTCACCTTGATCACCGCGCCGTCAATCGACGCCGGCAGTTTCAGATTGCTCGCGCCGGCTTGATCGAGCAGCGCTTGCGCCCGCGCGCGGTTCACGACGAACTGGAACGCACCGCTGTCCTGCACCGTCAACTGCGGCGCGTCGCTGCGACTGGTGGGCAGCCGTACCGAAAAGCCAGCCAGTTTAGTGGCATCGGCAGCATTCGCGGCGGTCCGCGGCGCCTGTGGCTTTTTCAAAACCGTGACCGAATCGGAAAGCATTTGGCTGATCTGCTTGCTCAGATCGGTGCCATTGCCCAGCTGACCCAAAAGATCTGTGTTCACGGTCACGACTGAAATCTTCGACGCGCGAAATTGCGCGAGCACTCCTTCCGCCCAGGCGCGCACGGGCGGAAAAGTCATTGACCCGCCGAGGAGCACGACGACCGCGACGATTGCCCATGCCGCGCGATACTTGCGACTGAACATTCGGTTGAACATTGGAACCTCCTTACTTTCTGAAACACGTTTTGATTTGAAGCGAGCGAGAGCCGCCGGCGCGCTCACCGCACGATCGATTTGCGGCGCGAGGACCGCGAACCGCGCGGCGACGCGCTGTGACTGCGCGGCGGTCTGTGCGACGCGGCGGCGACATTCACGGCACGCCGCGAGATGTTCCGTCCCGCGCGCGTCCAGTTCGTTGTCGCTAGCGGCGCGCAATTGCCCAGCGTTGAGATGCATCGTTACTCTCCCTTCCCGCGATACCGCTTTTCGAATTCGCGCTCGGCGCGTGCGAGCAGCGTGCCGATGGAGTTGACCGAGACGCCCAGCGCGCCGGCGAGTTCTTGGTACGCCATTCCGGAATGGCGCAGCAGGAGCAGTTGCGCCTGACGCGTCTCCATCGTCGACAAAATCGTCCGCACGCGCGCGCGTTCTTCTTCAGCGGCGACGGCTTGCGCGGGGTCGCTCACGCGCGCTTCGATCTCCCACTTGCCGGCGGCAAGCTCGTGCTGCGTCCGGCGCTGACGCGCGCGCAGCGCGTTGAGTCCAAGATTCGTGGCGACGCGGTAGAGCCAGCCGCCGATACCCTCTGCGCGCGCTGGCGGACGGCGATACAGTTGCCAGAACGTTTCAAGCGCGAGGTCTTCGGCTTCCGCCGGGTCGCCGACCAGCCGCACGAGCGCGCGGTAGATCGGCTGCCAGTGCGCGAGAAAGACCGCGTCGAATTTTGCGTTGTTCTGCGCTGCCGCGTTGGTTCGCGCGCGCGCCTTGTCATTCGTCACAATGACCGAGGTCACCTTGGTGATGGTTTATCTCTCCGCTCGCGCCGTCGTTGAAGCGCTTCCACTCTAATAACACCGGTCGACGTGGGAATGTGACAAAGGTCTGCCACACACCTGCCCTGGCGGGCGGCGCGAGGGGAATCGCACAGAAACGCACAGAAAAATTCCGTGTGATTCCGTGCGGTTCTGGGGCTGATTTAGAATCTGACGTTCAACGCCGCCAGCACGACAACCAGCAGCGGCGCGATCAAAACCGCCGGCAGCAAGTTGGCAATGCGCACCTGCTTCAGATCGAGCAGCAACAGCGCGATACCCATAATCAGCACGCCGCCGGTCGCGCTCATTTCGATCACCCACGGCGTGTCGCGCGCGACGGAGCCGAGCGCGCTGCCCAGCAGCATCGACGCGACGCTGATGCCGCCCTGGTAGACGAAAACTGTGAGCGCGGCGAACGCGACGCCGATGCCCAGCGTTGAGGCGAATGCGAGTCCGGCGAAAGCGTCCAACGTCGATTTGATCGCGAGCAAATTGTAATCGCCCAGCAAGCCGTCCTGAATCGAGCCGAGGATCGCGAGCGGTCCGACGCAAAAGACGAGACTGGCGGTCACGAAGCCGCGCGTGAACTTGCCGGCTTCGCCGCCGCGCGCGAAACGCGCCTCCAGATTTTGTCCGAGCGCGTCCAGCCCATTCTGAATGCCCAGCAGCTCCCCGATCACCGCGCCGAACAAGATGCTCGCCATGACGATCAGGACATTACGCGTTGTCAGCGCCATTTGTAATCCGATGACGAAGGTGAGCAGCCCCAGACCGTGCATGACGGTCTCACGCATTTTCTCCGGCAGCCGCGCGCCCAGAAATGTGCCCAGCGTTCCGCCGATCAGTACTGTGATGACATTGATAATGGTACCAGTCATAATGCACCCCTGACGGAAGACCGCGGACGGCGGACGGATAATGCTTCCGTCATCCGTCTGTTTTCAGAATTCCCACCACCGGAAACTTGCGGAACACCAGATCGCTGTGCGGCGCGTCGGGCAGCTCGCTCGTCAGGTCTTGCCCGGCGTAATGCAGATTGCGGTGCTCGCCGCCGCGCCAGTGCGGGCTGGTCGTTACATCGTACACCCAGCCGTGGTAGGCGATGTACACCGGCATCTTGCGCGAGCCGTCGTATTTTTTCAATTCCTGTTCGGTGAAAACGCGCGGCGCGGTTTTGCCTATCACGCGGTTTCTCGCGCGGCATCGAGCGCGCGATTGATTGCCGGCGCGGCGTGCGGGTTCAGCGACGCGTACGCGCGCACCAAGCCGTAGCAGCCCGCCAACATCATAGCGCCGTACGGCGTCGCAAAATACGGACGATAGCGCGAATGCAGCAGCAAGCCGCGCCGCGGTCCCACAACGGCGAGGAAATCCAGCGGCTGCGCGTGATGGTCGAATAGCAGCGCGCCGTGCCCTTTCGAGTTGAACACGGCGGCATGGGTCAGCGTGCCGTCCGCGAGCTGCGCGATGAAACTCTCCAATTGTTCCTGCTTCAATTCGCCGGTGTGATGCTCGAAGACGCCAGAAATTACGCCGTCGCTGAAGCGGAATGCCAGCGTGTGGAAGTTGCCGACGTTGGCGATGACGGCGTTGCGCTGCCCGCGCACGCGGTCGTCTTCCAGCGCGCCCAGCACCGCCGCGGGCGCGGTGTCCATCACCAGTAGGGGCGATCCTATGTGGTCGCCCAGCGAATCTGCGACGGCTTGCATCCGCGTCAGGCGCGGCGGGATTCGCTCGCGCATAAACGCGAACGCGGCGGGACTATTGAACTGCTTGAGCCGTTCGGCGAGAAACTCGAAACGAAACAGCCGGTCGCTGACGCCCGGCGGCGCGTTGCCGTGATCGAACACCGCGACCGCGAGCGCGTCGAATTGCAGTTCAGTTCCAAACGCGCTGAACGCGCGGCGCAGCGCGTCGAGATCGACATCGCGCATTTCCACGCGGCGCACGTCGCGCAGGCGCGCGGCTTCGTCGTCGCTCACGACCGTGATGCCGGACTGGGTCACTTCCGCCAAGTCGTCGTTGAAACTTTTCGCCGCGCTCGGCGTTGCCAAGACGCGATGCCCGGCGCGCAGATGATCGTCGGCTGCCCAGTTGGATGGACCGCCGCCCATGATCGTGCCGGTGAGCAGCACGTCTTGTCCGCGCGCGGTCGCGTCGCGGATTTGCCGCGCGACGAGAACTGTCGGCGAGGGCATGATCAGTTGCAAACAGTTTTCGACTTGTGTCTCGGTATCGAATAGCAGGATGTCCTGCGTGCCGGTGCCAATGTCAATGGCGAGAATTCGCAT
>JBBIJS010000190.1:0-5740 GCA_037445855.1 Chloroflexota bacterium
CTCGGCAACCTCGGCAATTGCTACAGCGCGCTGGGCGACACCCGCCGCGCCATCGAGTTCTACCAGCAGGCGCTCGCCATCGCCCGCGACATCGGCGACAAACGCAATGAAGGCGCATGGCTCGGCAACCTGGCGGAATGTTTGATCGATGTGGGACAATTTGCCGAGGCAATCGAGCGCGCGAACGAGTACGTGACAATCTGCAATGAAACAGGCAAACCGGCAACTTATGCGTACGGAAGAATCGCCCTCGCGCACCTCTACGCCGGCAACCTGCCCGCCGCGCGCGCCGCCGCAGAAGCCGCGCGGCAGTACGACGTGCCGCAAAACAATCACAACGTCGCCGCGCTCCTCGGCGTCATCGCGTTGCGGCAGGCAAAACAAGACCTTCCAGGTTTTGAAAACCTGGAAGGTCTCGCCCGCGAATCTTTCACCTCCGCCATCGCGCACGCGGACGCGCTGCTCGCACAGACGCCGGAACTTTACGGCGCGCTGGACGCCAAGGGGCTGGCGTTGTGCGGGTTGTTTTTGTGTAGGGGCGAGGCATTCGCCAAACCCCAATCTGATGACAATACACCCCGGCATATACCAAGCGTCTCGTCCAACGACCAAGATGTGGCGAATGCCTCGCCCCTACGCGACGCCATCGCCGCGTACCGCGCCGCGCGCGCCGTCAACCGCGACGCGGGCAGCGTCGCGCGCGTGGTGCGGCTGCTGGACGCGCTCGCGCTGGCAGACCCGCACGGCGCGGAGAAATTGGCGGAGGCGCGGAGAGCCGCCAGCGGCGAAGGATGAAATTAAAAATATGAAACAGAAAACCGAGTGACTCGATTGAGCCGCTCGGTTTTTTCATCCTTCATCCTTCATCTTTCATCTTTCATCTTTTATCCTTCATCCTTTAACTCACTGGCACGCGCTCCCGTGCAGAAATTCGTCGATCCCGTCTGATATCCCCATCGCCAACACATCGCGCTTGTTCGTCAAGAGATCGTGATCCGAGCCGAGAAATCCCAGTTCGATGATGGCTGCCGGCGTTTGCGGATCGATCTCATTCAGCGCATGATAATGCGTCATATCTTTCGTAATGCTGCCGGCGTGAAATGGCAACTGGGTCGCCGCCGCATAGGCAGTGCTAACGCAGTGGGTCAATCGATCGTCTTGCTCCGGGTTCGCGCTGAACTCTGCGCGCGCCACTTTATAGCCCGAGGCGTAGTAAACGCACGAGTCGGCGTGGATCGCGAGAAACGCGCGCGGCGCGTAATCGCGGCGCGTCGCGCTCAGGCGCGCGTCGAATTCGGCGAGGATGTCCACGCGATAGCCACGCGCTTCGAGGATCGCTTGCGCGCGCGCCGCCACGTCGGTGGTGATGTCGACTTCGCGCAGCCCGTCGGGGCACACCGCGCCGGTGTCGATGCCGCCCGAATGTCCAGCGAGGAGCGCGATCGGCGGCGGCAGCGGCGTGGGCGTCACGGTCGGCGTCGCGGTGGGCAATCGAACGAGCGTTTGGATGACCGGCGGCGCGAGCGCCACTACTTCCGGGGGACGCCGCGCCACGAGCACGATCGACACCAGCGATGCAAACAGCGCGACGCCAGAAGCGATCAGGAAGAAACGCGATAATTTCTCCAGCGCCCAGCGGCGGATCAGCGTAGATTCTTGGGAGTCGGCAAGCTTGGGAATGACAATGCCTCGCAGCGGTCGCCCGGATGACGAACGACTAACGACTAGTCCCGCAGCACGCGCGCGTCGCCCACGCGCTGGGTGACGTGCTTCTCGTCGAGATATTCCAGCAGCGCGATCGCGTACTTGCGGCTCGTATCGAATCGGTCGCGCACTTCGCCGGCGGTCACTTGCCCGCGCGCGCGGATCGTTTCGATCACCCACTCGCGCATCGTCGCGAACGCGGTCGGCGCGAGGACGATCTGCGCGTTGAGCCGCACCAGTTTGTCTTGGGTAACCAACACGTTCAGCGCCTCCGCGCCCAGCGCGGCTTCCGCGTCTTGCGCCGAAGGCGGCGCGTACGGCGCGCGCGCGAACTGCGCGAGGAGCGCATCAGCTTTGCGCTGCAAATCCGAATCGAATTTGACCGCGAAAGCCGGGCGGCGCAAAATATTTTCGCTGGCGCTCAACCCGTGCTCCGCCGCTGCCCGCTCGATGACTTGATCGAACACGCGCGGCGCCAAGCCCAAGCGGCTCTTCAGCTCTTCGCGCGGCAGTCCGGCGCGCAAGGGATGCTGCCGGTGGAAATCATCCAGCGCGCCGCTAATTTTCTCGGTCAGCGCGCGCCACCCCGGCGCGCCGATAAAGTACTGCGTCCCCAAAGCCAGCACCGCGCCCGCTTGCACCTGCGCGCCCAAAACCGGCGTGAGCGCCTCTGCGCTCAAGCCGGTACCGCTCGCGATCGCCTTGGCATCGGCGGGCGTCGCGCCGCGCGCGGCAAGAAATTGCAGGACGATTTCTTCCGGCGTCCCGCGCGCGAGCGTTTCCAATCGCGCCAGCGCCTCGGGGCGGAAACGGCGATGCCGCGTGCGCGCGTGCGGATCGATCACTGTCCCGCCGCCGACCGTAATGCTCGGCGACGCAAAACGCACGATGAACCGATCGTTCTTCGCGACCGCGACCGGCGCGGCGAGGTGCAACTGCGCCCAGCCCGAATCGCCCGGCTTCAACGCCGCGTGATCGAGCAGGCGCACGCGCGCCGGCGCTTGCGCCGAGCCGCTGAAGAAATCGACCTCCGCGTTGTGCACGAGCGCTTTGGGCGCGGAGGGCAAGTACTGCAACCGCGCGTCCAGCAGCGTTGTCGCCGCGAGCGTTCCCGGCAGCGTCACCACTTGGCCGCGCAACAACTCATCGACCGCCAGCCCGGAGATATTCATCGCGACGCGGCTGCCCGGGGCGGCGTGATCGAGCTTCGCTTTGTGGGTCTGCAAACCGCGGACGCGCCCGCGCTTGCCGCCCGGCATTATCTCAACCTCTTGCCCGACCGAAAAACTTCCATCGATCAGCGTGCCGGTGACGACGGTGCCAAAGCCGGCGATTGAAAATACGCGGTCGATCGGCAAACGCGGCATGCCCAAATCGTTTTTGGGCGCGACCCCTTGCAGGAGGCGATCCAGTTCCGCGAGGAGATCGGGCAAGCCGGCGCGCGTCCGGGCGGAGACCGGCACGATCGCGGCGTTCGCCAAGACGGTGTCCGCGAGCTCCGCGCGCACATCCGCCGACACCATCGCAATCCAATCGCGCCCTTCGACCATATCGATCTTGGTCAGCGCGACGACGCCGCCCTTGACCTGCAGCAGATCGAGAATCGCCAGATGCTCGCGCGTCTGCGGCATCACGCCTTCGTCTGCGGCGATCACGAGCAGCGCCGCATCGATCCCGCCAACGCCGGCGAGCATATTCTTGATGAACGCTTCGTGCCCCGGCACATCGACGATGCTGATCGGGTTGCCGCTCGGCAGCGTGAGCCACGCAAAGCCGAGGTCGATCGTCATTTCGCGTTCTTTTTCTTCCTTAAGCCGGTCGGGGTCGATGCCGGTCAGCGCTTTGACGAGCGTGGACTTGCCGTGATCGACGTGCCCGGCAGTGCCGATGACTCGCACGCGTCATCCTCCATTCGACGCGGCGCTGCCCGCGGCAGCTTTCTGATGCTTGGGCTTTGCCGCCGCGCCCTTTTCGCCCTCCACCCGCGCGAGGAGATCGTTCATCGTCTTGTCGAAGCTTGTCATTTGCGCGCGCTCGATATCGCTCTGGGTTTTGACGACATCGGCGATCATACCGACGCGATCGCGTCGTTCCTTCTCCAGTTTCTCAACGAGGTCGTGTAGTTGCGCGACCACTTCGGGCCGCCAATCCTCCAGCTTGGTCACGCGGTCAGTCGCGGCGGCGAGGCGCTTGGTCCACTCGTCGCGCAGGAATTGCCATTCGCCCAACTGCTGCTGCCACCGCTTGTCCACATCGCCAAGGATCTGATCGCGTTCCTTACGCCGGGTTTCTTCGACGAGCCGCTGCCACTGCAACAGGCGCGATTCCATTTGTTTCAATCGCTCTTCCAATTCCTGCATTTCCGCGTAGACCTTGCGGCTGTCCTTGTGCTGCTCCTGAATCGTCCGCATCTGCGCGATCCAGTCGTCGATCTCGCGATGGCTGGACTTCATTTGTTCCGACCATTCCGCCATATGCCGCGCGCGTTGCTGCTCCGCGCGCCGCCCCGCCTCCGCCGCGTCCGCGCGCTCCTGGCGCAGCCGCTCGCTCAGCGCGTGCATCTCGGTCGTCAGCTGACCGACGCGGCTCACCCATTCCTCGATCACAAGCAGGCGGCGATTGTGGTCTTCATCGCGCTGAATGCCTTCTTCCAATTCACGCTGGTACGTCCCGGTCGTTAGGTCCACCCGTTGAAGCAAATCGTGGTCGCCAATCGACGAGCGCTGCCATTGTTGGAGCGCTTCGAGTTGCATTTGCAGCGCCGCGAGAACCTGATCCTGGCGTTCCCGTTCGAGCTGGCGAATCTTGAAGGATTCCTCATCCTCCTTTTGCCGGCGCTTTTGATCTTGCTCCAACATCAATTGGACTTCGGCTTTGGTCTGTCCGGCGGCTTGTTCCAGTTGCGAGTAACGCAAGCCCTGACTTTGGACGCGCGCGAGTCGTTCCTCCAGATCCATGAGATTCTTGCCGAGACCGGCAATCTGCGTGTACTGCTGGCTCAGTTGATTCGCCAGTTCTCCTAACTGCGCTTTGTCTTTGCGATGTTCTTCGTCTAGCCAGGTAATTAATTGCGATGCTTGATCGAGGTTCATGCGTGCCTCCCCATGTATCAATTCGGAAATGATTATAGCATGTAAAACGAAAAACGTGAAACGTGATTCCTCTTCACGTCTCACGCTGCGCGGCTGGAGAGCAACCGTGCGAAGGTTATGGCGAAACAATACTCTGCCTGAAATCAACCTTCGCCCGGATCGCTCTACGTGAGCCATCCCATGGCGCGCCCGACCGCCTTCTTCCAGCCGGCGTATCCTTCTTCGCGCCGCGCGGCGTCCCACTGCGGATCGAAAACACGATCGATGCCCCAGTTCTGCCGCAACTCATCGAGCGATTTCCAGAAGCCGACCGCCAGACCCGCCGCGTACGCCGCGCCGAGCGCGGTCGTTTCATTCACGATCGGGCGGACAACCTGCGCGCCGAGAATGTCGGCTTGGAGTTGCATCAGGAAATTGTTCTTGACCGCGCCGCCGTCCACCTTGAGCGTCTTGAGCGCGACGCCAGAGTCTTGCTGCATCGCGTCGATGACCTCGCGCGTCTGGTAACATTCCGCTTCGAGCGTCGCACGGACCAGATGCTCGCGCCGCGTGTACCGCGTCATGCCGACGAGCGTGCCGCGCGCGTACATATCCCAGTACGGCGCGAACAAACCGTTGAACGCCGGCACAAAATAGACGCCGCCCGTGTCGGCGACCGATTGTGCGATCTCTTCTGTCTCCGCGGCGTTGCCGATCAATTTCAAATTGTCGCGCAACCACTGCACCGCCGCACCGGCAATCGCAATCGAACCTTCCAGCGCAAAATTCGTCCCCCGTAGGGGCGACCCTATGTGGTCGCCCCCCGCGTGGTCGCCCCCCGCATGGTCGCCCCCCGCGTGGTCGCCCCGTGTGTGGTCGCCCCCCGCGTGGTCTACCCGTGTGTGGTCGCCCCCCGCGTGGTCTGCCCGTGTGTGGTCGCCCCCCGCGTGGTCTACCCGTGTGTG
>JBBIJS010000191.1:0-5732 GCA_037445855.1 Chloroflexota bacterium
AATTCGTCGAGTTGCTCTTTATATAGTTCTTCGTACGCCAGCGCGGTGCGCCGATGCAGTCCGGCGCGTTGCGACTTGAGCAGCGACGCGTACGCGCTATCCTGCGTCAGCGCGTGCTTGAACAAATAGGTCAGCTCGATCTCTTCCGCGCGGCGCACAAGCTGCGCGGTCTCAAGTTGAGTCAGACTGGTATCCAGATTCATTGGGCTTGCAACACCTCACGTACATTGGGTAAATTTAGGAACGACGCGCGGAATTCTTGCGGCGTGTGCGCGACGACGTAAGCGAGTGGCTCGCGCGCCTGGGCGAGCAGGTTCCGCGCGTGCGCCGCGTTGCCGCGCCGCGCCTCGACCTGGCTCGTCGCCGCGAGGATGCGCCACAGCATCCAACGCGCGCTTTGCGCTTCCGCAAGTTGGCGCGCGGCGGTGAGCGCGCGCGCGGCGGAGTCCAAATCGCTTTGCGCCAGATGGGCGCGCGCGTTTATGAGCAGAGCCGCGGGCAGACGCGCGGGCAGTTTCAAGCGCCGCCGCTTGGCAATGAACGCGTCGCTGAGCGAGACCGCGCGCGCGAAATCGCCGCGCGCCAACGCAAGCTCGGCAACAGCCAGCGCAATACTCGCATCAAATAATGGCATGACGGTCTCAAAGTCTGGATGAGTGGACGCCTCATCTAGCACTGCCTTCGCCGCATCGATGTCGCCGCTCTGGATGAGGAGACGGCACAGTATGCCACTCGTCGCCAAGAGCATCGTCGGAAACGCCTCTTTCGAAACGGTCTGGGCGAGCCGCGCGAGTTGAATCCCGCGCGCGAGGTCGCCCAATTCGCCGAGCAGCCAAGCCAGTTCAGCCCGCGTGATGGCTAACGGCGGAGTAAAAACATTTTCCCCCGCCCGCACCGCGCTTTCCATGGCGGCAATCGCGCCCTCGATCAGACCTAGCTCGACGTACGCTGGACCGACCCACGTCTGGCTAAACGCTTCGCCCCACCGACTGCCGATTTTCTGACTCAGTTCGAGGTGCGCGCGCGAGCTTGCGATCGCTTCGGGATATTCCGCCGCGAGCGCGTGCGTCATCGTTTCATATCCCAGATCGTCGGCAAGCATGGGGAGATTATTCATCGCCTGCCACATCTGCCGCGCTTCTTGGTTCGCCGCTTTGCCTTGCTCGAGCTGTCCGTTGAAAACATACAGCTGGCAAATATCATTCAGCGTGTATGCCAACTGTTCTTGCAAGTTCAATTCTCGCGCGATCGCCAGCGACCGCTCACCGCAGTCCAGCGCCTGGTCGTACGTCACCCCGGTATGCGAATACCACAGCATCAAAGTCCACAAGACCTTGGCTTCCGCCGGTCGATCACCCAACTGCTGCGCTAGGCGCATCGCTTGGTCTAACATGGCTTGCGCCTTGGCGGTGTTGAAATGAACGCTCGGGATCGAGTGGATGATTCCGCGCGCCATCAACGATCCGAGTTCCATTGGCTGGTCGCCGCGCTCGCGCGCCAGCGCTGCCATCTCCTCATACGTTCGCAGCGCGGCGTCGTAATTGTTGCAGAGTTCGTAGGCGCGGCCCAGTGTGAGATACAGATCGCGCAAAGAGGTCGAACCCGCCGCCGCCGCGCGTTTTGCCACTTGCACCGCTTGGGAATAGAACGCGACGGCTTCGGTGTTCGCAAAGACGCGCATCGCCGCTGCGCCGGCGCGCGTGGCGTACTCGATGGTCTTGGCGTCCTCGCCGGCTTCGGCGAAATGGTGCGCGAGCAACGCGGCGAACTCGTCGAGCTGCTGGGAATAAAGTTGCTCGTACGCGAGCGCAGTCCGGCGGTGCAGTTCGATGCGCTGCGACTTGAGCAGCGACGCATACGCGCGATCCTGCGTCAGCGCGTGCTTGAATTGATAAGACGGGTCAACGTCCTCCGCGCGGCGGACGAGTTGTGCGGCTTCGAGTTGCGCCAACTGTTGAATCACAGCCATTCGGATATGATTGCCTCAAAACGGCTACGCATGTTTTCGTTCGGCAGTTGCTGAGAAATCTGGCGCGTCGTACGGCGCGCTTCCGCCGCGCGCGCATCATCGCCCTCCGTCGCCAACAGAGCCACGCTCGCGCGCAACAACATGGCAGGGTCGCCAACCGGACGCGCCAACGCGATGGCTTGGCGCAAATCGTCGACGGCTTCCGGTTTTCGTCCCAGCCGGTCGAGCGCCTTGGCGCGCGTTTCCAGCGCGGCGACCTGATATTTGATGCGGCTGGTCGCGCGGGTCTGCGCGATGGTTTCGTCGGCGTGCTGAATCGCCTGGTCGAACTTGCCGCGCGCCAGCGCGAGTTCCGCACGCGCTTGGCTCAACCGCAATGCCAGCAGCCACACGTGCGGACCGGTGACTGACGGCAGCATCTGGATCAATTGATGTTCAACTTGATCGGCGCGGCTGAGATGGCCGGTGCGCGCAAAAATGAACAGCCGGTCGATGCTCGGGCTTGCCATCGCGACGATGAATTTCGACGCGCGCGCGCGCTCCTGCGCTTCCAACGCGAGTTCTTCCGCTCGCCCAAAGTCAAACAAGTCCAAATGAATGCCGGCTTCGATGGAAATCGACCGCGCCAGCCACGCGCCCAGCGAATGCGTCTGACCGAACGCGCGCGCCTCCTGTAGCGTTTCAAACGCTTCGGTATAGCGACCTCTGCCGGCGAACGCCATCCCCAGGTTCGACAACCCGCGCATGATCGTCACATTGTCAAAAGCGCCGCGCGCCAATTGCACGGCTTGGCGATTCCGTTCGATTGCCGCGTCGAGTTGCGCCGTCCAATACAATGCCAAGCCCGACATTTCCATTCCCTGCAAAAATGATGAAGTGGACTGAATTCCACCCCGCGCGATGGCTTGATCGAATTGCGTGATGCTCATTTGGACGTTGCCTGCGATGGCTTCGAGCATCGCCAGCACACTCATCGCGCTCGTCGCCACGTCGTCGTGCCCAATCTGATCCGCCAAACGGCGCGCTTCTTCCGCGGCTAGACGCGACGCATCGATTTCTCTCAACCAATTCGTCACAATGGCGAGATCGACCAGCAGGTGCGCGCGGCGTTCCACTTGGTCGGCGGGAAGCAGATCGATTGCCGCGCGCAGTTCTTGCTTCGCCTCTGCCCAGCGCGTAAAACCCGCGAACGCCTTGCCGCGCTGCGCGTGCAAATCCGCCAGCAATTCGGGCTTGCCAGTTTTTTCGGCGAGATCGATGGCGTGCGCGAGCAGGATGACTTGTTCGCGATGCGCGGCGGTGCGGCGCGCCCATTCCGCCGCGCGCTGGAGATAGACGAGCGTCTGGTCCGGCTCATCTGCCAGTTCGAAATGCTGCGCCAGGATCGCTGCCATCTCGTCCAAGCGGTCGGAATAGACTTGCTCGTAGGTGTGGGCAACTTGGCGATGCAGTTCCGTGCGGCGCGTTTTCAAGATCGAAGCATACGTCGCGTCCTGGGTCAGCGCGTGCTTGAACATAAAGGTCTGTTCAGGGTCCTCCGCGCGGCGCACGAGTTGCGCGGCTTCCAGTTGCTCCAGATTTGCGTCGAGATTCATCCCTGTTGCGCCTGCTCCTGCAATACGCGCTCCAGTACCTTGACCGGGAACTTGCGTCCGATCACCGAGGCGATTTGCAGCACGCGCTTGGCGTCTTCGGACAAGCGGTCGATGCGTGCGGTCAGCACGCCCTGCAGCGTGTCCGGAATTTCGATGCTCTGGATTTCGCGTGTCACCGTCCATTTGCCCGTCGCCGCGTCGCGCGCGATCCCACCGCGGTCGATCAACATGCGGATTACTTCTTCGACGAAGAACGGATTGCCCTCCGCTTTCGCCAAGATCAACTGCCGCAGGTTCTCCGGCAGCGCTTCTACTTCCAGCAGATTGCTGACCAATTGCTTACTGTCCGTTTCCGACAGCGGCGCGAGGTACAGTTCCGTCGCGCCCACGCCGGCAACTTCGTGCGCCTGCGCGACGAGTTTCCAGCCCGGCGCGTCCTTGTCCGCGCGCGTCACGAACGCAAAGACGATCGGCGCAGTCGCCGCCATCGGCAGAATCTGGCTGCCAAGTTCGACCGACGATGGATCCGCCCAATGCACATCTTCGCATACGATCACGGTCGGCGCGTCCTGCGCCAGCGCCTGCAAGAATTTCTTGTACGCGGCGATGTACTGCGCCTGCAGCGCGGGACCGTCGAGGTATTTCACGCGCGCTGCCATGTCTTCTTCCAGCTTCAAGCCAAGCAAGTGACCCAGAAACGGATAGACGTCTTTCATTTCCGCGCCGAGCAGCGTCTCCAGATTTTTCCGCAACGCGGCATGCGTTTCTTCTTCCGACGAGCCAACTGGTACGCCGATCAGCGCGCGCAAGATGTCCGTGCTGAGATGGTGCGCGATGGACGACGCGTACGACAGGCAGCGCCCTTCGATCCAGCGTATTTGCACACCCGCTTCCGCGAACGCAGATTTGCGCCATTCCGCCACGAGGCGCGACTTGCCCAGGCCGGCTTCGCCGATGATCGCAACGATCGAGCCGCGCCCGCCGCGCACGTCGCTGATAATTTGCAGCAGCGTCGAGAACTCGCGCTGGCGACCGACCATCGGCGAGGTCAAGCCGGCGATGCCGCGCGTGCGGATCGCGCCCTTGCGTTCGCCGGTCACACGGTAGACCTGGATCGGCTCCGCTTTGCCTTTGACCGTGATCTTGCCGCGGTCTTCAAAATCGAACAACGACGCCGCGAGCCGGTGCGTGTTCTCCGAGATCAAAACAGTGTTCGGGTCCGCCGCGCTCTGCATCCGCGCCGCCAGGTTGACCGTGTCGCCGACCGCCAGGTATTCCATATGCAGGTCGCTGCCGATGTTGCCGACGACGACAATGCCGGTGTTCAAGCCGATGCGCAGCTGAAAGTTTTCGACTCGCTTCTTCTTGTGTAACTCGTCGGCATACTGCTGGGCGGACGCCAGAATGTCGAGCGCGGCGCGAAGCGCGCGCTCGGCGTCGTCTTCGTGCGCCAGCGGCGCGCCGAAGAACGCCAGCACGCCGTCGCCGAGCAGCTGCGCGATCGTGCCTTCGTAGCGATAGACCGCTTCGCTCACGCGCTCGTGCGCGCCGGAGACGATCTCGCGCCAGTCTTCCGGATCCATCGCTTCCGCCAGCGAGGTCGAACCGACAATGTCGGTGAAAAGCGCGGTCACGAGCTTGCGCTCGCCTTCCGTCCGCTCGCGCTCGGCGAGAATTTTCTTGCTGAGCGTGGGCGGCGCGGTCTTGCGCAGCGCGTCCAGGTCGGCGCTCTTGGTCACCGGCGCGGGGCGCGCTTCCGCCGCCACGCCGACGAGATTGAACCCGCACGACTTGCAGAATTTGGCGTTCGCGGAAACCGGCTTGCCGCAGTTTGGACAGACTCGTTCAAACGGCTGTCCGCAGTTCTCGCAGAATTTTGAGTCAGGGGCATTTTCGAAAGAACAGTTGGGACATTTCATATTAAACTCCTCTGCTGGTGGACGGAAGACGGACGATCAACCTCCGTCCTTCGTCGTCCGTCATCCGTCGATCTTTTTCATCGCGCTTTCCACAAACGCAGCGCGTAATTCTGCATCTTGAAACAACCCGGCAATTTCATCGATCATCGCGCGCGCGGCTTGGCGTTTGGCATCCGCTTCAGCCGTGCGGCTCATTGCCGCGAGCACCTTGGCGGCGCCGGCGCGCGCCTGCCACACGATCGGGCGCAT
>JBBIJS010000192.1:0-5726 GCA_037445855.1 Chloroflexota bacterium
TTCACGCTCTACGGCGACCTCTCGGTGCGCGAGAATATCGATTTCTACGCAGATATTTTCGGCGTGCGCGGCGTGGAGCGTGAACCGCAAATCGCGCGGCTGCTCCAGTTTGCGCGCCTCGAGCAATTTCAGGATCGCAACGCGGACGCGCTATCGGGTGGAATGAAAAAGAAACTGGGACTGGCGTGCGCGCTGATCCATCGCCCCAAAATATTGTTTCTCGACGAGCCGACGAACGGAGTCGATCCGATCTCGCGCCGCGAGTTCTGGGATATTTTGAGCGAACTGCACATTCGCGGCGTCACGATTTTCGTCAGCACTGCGTACATGGACGAGGCGGAACGCTGCTCGCGCGTCGGGCTGATGTATCAGGGCAAGATCATCAGCGAGGGTTCGCCGGCGGCGCTGCGGCAATTGGTGCGCGGCGATCTGCTCGCGGTACAGGCGTCCGATTTGCAGGCGGCGGAGAAAATCGTTCAAGGGATGGACGGCGTTCGCGCAGTGCAGATTTACGGCGACCGCTTGCACGTCTTCGTCAACGCTTGCCCCGAGTGTCGCGCGCAGATCGAGGCGGCGCTGCGCGGCGGCGGATTGACCGACATCGTCATTCGCACCGCGGTGCCGCGACTGGAAGAAGCGTTCATTTCGCTGGTAACGCAGCAAGGATGAAGGCGGAAGAATTTCAATCTTTCATCCTTCATCTTTGGCAGGGGAATATCAATTTGGCACAAACGAATGTAATCACAGTAGAGAATCTGACGCGCAAGTTCGGCAAATTTGTCGCGGTCGATCATATTTCGTTCCAGGTCGCGCGCGGCGAAATCTTCGGCTTTCTCGGACCCAACGGTTCAGGGAAGACGACGACGATCCGGATGCTGCTCGGCTTGCTGCGTCCAACCGCCGGTACCGCGACGGTGCTGGGCAACGATGTCGTCCACCACGCGGACACGATCAAGCGCAGTGTGGGCTATATGTCGCAGCGCTTCAGTCTCTACGCCGATCTGCGGGTGATCGAGAACCTCAATTTTTACGGGCGCGCGTATCATCTCTGGGGCAAGCCGCTGGTCGAACGGCAGCGCGCCGCGATGGAACTCACCGGCTTGGTTGGCATGGAGCGCGAACTGACGGCGAATCTTGCCGGCGGAATCAAGCAGCGCCTCGCGCTCGCCGCGGCGATCCTGCACGAGCCGGCGCTGCTCTTTCTCGACGAACCGACCGCGGGCGTCGATCCGGTGCATCGCCGCGATTTCTGGCGCCTGCTCTATCGCCTCACCGCGCAAGGCACGACGATTTTCGTGACAACGCATTACATGGACGAAGCCGAACAGTGTCATCGCCTCGCGTTCATCCACGACGGAAAGATCGTCGCGACGGGGACGCCGTCCGATATCAAAGAGCGCCAGATGCGCGGCAAGGTGATCGAGATCGATTGCGATCCACCCGGCAAGGCGCTGGAGGCGCTGCGGAAAATCGAACACCTGGAAGAGGTCGCGCTCTACGGTCGATTGATTCACGTCGTGGTGCGAGAGCCGGCAGCGCAGCAATCCGAGATTCAAGCCGCGCTGCAAGCCGCCGGCGTGAGCATCCATAGCAGCATGGCTATTCCTCCGTCGCTGGAAGATGTTTTCATCGCGCGCGCGAAGGGATGAGTCCGCGTCACTGCGAGGAGCCATCCTGAGCGGAGCGTAGCAAAGTCGAAGGATGGCGACGAAGCAGTCTCCACGACTGTGCTGGAGATTGCGTCGCTTCGCGCGCAATGACACTGGTCAGGTTGGTTGAAGGATTACGAAGAATGAAATCAGCAAAACGATTCTTGAAAAACCTTTGGACGCGGATTGACGCGGAGAAACGCGAAGGGAAAATATTCGCGTCGATCCGCGCGATTCCGCGACCCGTTGTTTTCATCGCAGTGGTCGCAGTCGTTCTCCTCGCCGCGCTAATCAGCTGCCAAACGGCGGCGACGAGCGGAACGTCCGGCGCGTGGTCGGGTTTCCTCGAAGGCAAGACGGTCGATGTTTCGCCAGAAGTTGGCGGACGCATCACGAGCGTCGTCGTCGCGGAAGGCGATCAAGTCCAGCCGGGGCAACTCATTGCGACGATTGACGATGATATTGCCAAGCTGCGGCTGGACGCCGCGGACGCGAACGTCGCAGCGGCGCAGGCGCAAGTCGCGCTCCTGGAAGCCGGCGCGCGCGCGGAGGATTTGCAGAGCGCCCAGGCGCGGGTCGATCAAGCGCGCGCCGCGCTCGTTGCCGCGACGCAAGCCGTGACGGACACGGAAGCGATTCGCGCGAATCCGCAATCGCTCTGGATCGCGCAAGCGGATGCCGATGCGCGCGCTCAATCGGCAACTTTCGCGCTGACAGCGGCAGCAAAGCAAGCGGAAGGCGCAGACTTGCAGCCGCAGTTCTGGCAAGACCAGGTGCAGTCGATGGAGGAAGGAACTGACGTCATCCTACCTGGCGGCGGCAAGCGCCATTTCGATACGCCGGTCGCGCGCATCGTCTTCGCGCGCGGTCAGTGGTTTAACGCCGGCAACGCGGCGTGGCAAGCGTGGGCGGGCGTCGCGCAGGCGCAGGCGAACCTTGTCGCCGCGCAAGGCGCGCTCAAAGGCGTTGCCGATCAACTCACCAATCCCATCGCGCTGGATACGCGCGTCGATCAGGCGCGCGCGGCGCGCGACCGCGCCGCCGCGAATCTCCAGACGGCGCAAGCCGCGCAGCAAGTATTGAGCGAGGGCGCGAGTCCCGCGCAGATTCAAGCCGCGCGCGCCGCGCTCGATCAAGCGCGCGCCGCGCGCGCTTCGTTTGCCGACGAACTATCCAAGTACCGGATCGTCGCGCCGCAGCAAGGCACAGTCGCACAGGTTTTTTATCGACCGGGCGAGACCGTGGCGGCGTCGGCGCCGCTGGTTCGATTGAGCGTGAGCGGCGAACTCACGCTGCGTGTATTTGTGCCGATGTCATCCCTTCCGCAAGTCCACGTGGGCGCTACGGTTCCCGTCTCGGTTGCCGAGCTGAATAGCAAGCCAACCGATGGGACGGTCACGCGCGTCGCGGATACCGCCGAGTTCGCGTCGCGGCAGGCGCAGACGGACAGCGAACGCAACGCGCTGCTGGTGGCGGTTGAGGTCAGCGTCCAGACCGCCAACAATCAACTGAAAGCCGGGATGCCGGCGAGCGTATCGTTCACTCCGCGAGCGCCCGGCGGTACCTTGAACCTCAACCTCCTGCCGGCGAGCGAATCGCTCACTTTCTCCGGCACGCTGGAAGCGAAACAAACGCAGCTCGCCGCCGAAGTGTCGGCGCAGGTTGTGAACGTGCGCGTGGACAAAGGCGCGACCGTCAACGCCGGCGACGCGCTGATCGCGCTGGACGATAGCACGATGCAGACGAACCTGCGCGAAGCGGACGCCGCGGTGCGCGTGGCGCAGTCGAACCTGGATCAGGTGAACGAGCAAGCCCGACCCGGCGCGGTCGCACTGGCGACAGCGGCGGTGGCGCAAGCGAACGCCGATCTGAAAGCCGCGAACGCGGCGCTCGACGATGCGAACCGTGCGCTCGCCTCCAAGCAGGACATTGCGAGCCAGGCGCAAATTTGGGATGGCAAGGTGCGCGCGGCGCAGGCAAGCGAGGGGAGCGCCGAGGCAACGCTGGCGTCGATCAAGAATCAAGTGGATTTGGCGCAGCAGGATTTGTCGAAAGCCGGCAAGCTGCAATTCGCGATTCTGCAAAAGCAGCAGCAAGCCGCCGAAGCCGGTCTGCTTGCGGCGCAGGCAACGTTGCAGGGCAGCAAGCGCGTGCTGGAAATCTACCAGCAGATGCTCGACCAGCCGCTGGACTTGATCGCGGCGCAGCACGCGGCAGCCGGTCAGGTCGAGGCGGCAAATGCCGGCGCGCAGATCGCGCAAGCAGAGCTCGACATCGTGCGCCGCGCGCCGCAGCCGGCAGCGATCGCGCTCGCGCAGGCGCGGCTGAACGCGGCAAAGGCGAACCAGGGACTCGTGCAGGCGCAAGCGAAACGCTACCTGATCGCGAGTCCGCTCAGCGGCACGGTCGTCGGGCGCAGCGTGGAAGTGGGCGACACGACGCGACCGGGCAATATGCTCTTGACGATCGCGGACACGCGCGAGTTGGATCTGACGCTCTTCGTTCCGATTCGCAGTCTCGGCGCGCTGCGCGTGGGACAAGCCGCGAGCATTCGCGTGCCGAGTCTGCCGGGCAAGACGTTTGGGGGCACGGTGACGTACATCGCGCCGCAAAGCGAATTCAAGCCGGCGAATATTTACAATAGCCAGGAGCGCTCCGAGATGGTCTTCGCGGTGCGCGTCACCGTGCCGAATCCGAACGGGGAGATGAAAGCCGGCTTGCCGGCGGATGCAACGCTGGGTAAATAGTTTGGCCATGTCACATTTCTGGCATTGCCAAATCGTCGCAAAAAGAATGTTCCCTCCGACATCACGTCGAGCGGGAGCATTTTGTTTTGCTTTGACGCGGAACACGCCGCGTTGAAATTTCTTATCAGCCGCACCCCGCCAGACCGTTGCTCGTGTAGCCGCACGCGCGACACCACACGCTGCGAGTGGCGTCGACCAGCGCGGGCGCGCGGCACTGCGGACACGCGACGAGTGGCTTGCCCCACTCATTCGTGCCGACGCGCCGCCGGCGTCCGAGGTTGGTGAGCACACGCGGTCGCGCTCGCTTCCGGGCAGCCACGCGGCGCCGGTTCACGGTTTCATCTTGAACTTCCACTGATTCAACGCCTCCATCGCGGGATACGCGGTGAGGTCGAGTTGCAGCGGGGTGATCGATACATATCCGTCCGCGAGCGCGCCCACATCCGTGCCGTACTCCGGGATGCTGGTCGGCGCGTCGCCGCCGATCCAGTAGTACGGTTTGCCGCGCGGGTCTTGGCGTCGATCCAGGCGGTTGCGGTAAACGCGCAAGCCGAGGCGCGTGATGCGGAATCCTTTGATTTCATCGCCAGCCAGGAAGGGCACATTCACGCTCAACAAAACTCCGGCGGGCAGTCCGCGCGCGCTCACTTGCTCGACCACCCTGCGCGCACACATTGCCGCCGCGCCGAAATCCGGATCGCCGACGAAATTGTCCGGCACATCAAGCGAGAACGCGAGCGCGGGCACGCCGACGAGGTTCGCTTCCATCGCGGCGGTCACGGTTCCCGAATACGTCACGTCGTGTCCCAGGTTCGCGCCGAAATTGATGCCCGAGACGACCAGATCGATTTTCTTTTCGAAATATCCCAGCAGCGCAAGTGAGACGCAGTCGGACGGCGCGCCGTCGCTCGCGAACGCCGTGGCGCCATCGCCAAGGCGGACTTCTTTGACGCGCAGCGGTCGATCGAGCGTCTTGACGTGACCGCCGGCGGACCAGTTGTGATCGGGCGCGAGCACGCTGACATCGCCCAGCGCGCGCATCGCCGTCGCGAGCGCGAGTAAACCCGGCGCGGTCACGCCGTCGTCATTCGTAACAAGGATGTGCATTGAGGTCTCCTATGATCGGTGGCTAGGAGTCTATATCAATTGAGCGTTCTTGACAACTTGGCTTGATAATCGGTTGAAGGGTGGGTGATTGCCCACCTACCGGCAATGTCATTTCGAGGAGCGGTCTGGGCGACGAGAGATCTCGTTTTCGCAACAGGAGATTTCTCGCTCCGCCCGAAATGACAGTTAGGGCTCCCTCACGGCTGTTGCAAAGTCGATTGAC
>JBBIJS010000193.1:0-2872 GCA_037445855.1 Chloroflexota bacterium
CTCAGCAATTGCGCGCACTATGTCGATTCAGCATCATCGAAGACATTCACCATTGATACTCCGGGCTTTCGCGACACCGCGAATATGCTGATCAGTTGGCACACGCAAAAGATCACCCCGCTCGATATTTGGGTGGGCAGCGGCGGCGCGTACGCGGCAGGCAACGACTATTTTGTCAACGGTCAGTTGGTGATGTACATGTCCGGCTCGTGGCAGATCGGGCAATTCGCCAAGTTGATCGGCACCAAGTTTGAATGGGACGCGATTCCGAATCCGTCCGGCAAGTGCGGTTCGACCGGCATCCCCGGCGGCGCGCTGCTGGGCGCCATGGCGGGCACCAAGCATCCGAAGGAAGTGACGAAGCTGGTCGAGTGGCTCTCTTCGGATGATGTGCTAGGCGAGTTCTCGGCGCGGACGCTGTTCATCCCCGGCAAACTGACGCTGGCGAAGAAGGGCATTCAGTATCCATCCAGCAACAAACAACTCAATGTCTTCCTCGCCGAAATTCCCAAGTTGATGCCGGA
Source organism: Chloroflexota bacterium (assembly GCA_037445855.1). Classification (GTDB taxonomy): domain Bacteria; phylum Chloroflexota; class Anaerolineae; order UBA4142; family UBA4142; genus DAIDTM01. Next base: position 525 of record JBBIJS010000193.1, read on the forward strand.
AGCATATGCGTTGCAGTACCATCCGCTGACGTTCGTCTTGAACACTGAAATTCGCGATCGGCTGAGCCAGGTCATCACCGGCGAACTGACGCTGGACCAAGCCATCCAGAAGATTCAGCAAAAGATGGACGATGCGGTCAAGACGATGAAGTAGATCGATTCCAGGGGATCACCGCCGGGCTATCGGCGAACGTGCGCCATCAGCCGATAGCCCGGTTTCATACTCTGCGGGAGGTTGTGGAATGCCAAACTCCAAAGGTTCGGCGGAACAACGCGAGTCGTTTTCGCTTGGCGATCTCTTGCTCAAGCCATTCTCATGGGTCTTGAGTCTGGCAGACTTGATTCTTCTCCCATTGCAAAACCTGATCGGCGCGCGGCGGATGGCGTACTTTTTCGTTTTGCCGAACGTGTTGATCTTTGGCGTCTTCATCCTGCTGCCGATGCTGCTCAACTTTTACTACGGCTTTACTACCGGAAACTCGATCCTGCTGGAAAATCGCCCGGTCGTCGGGACGGCGAATTTCCAAAAACTATTGTACTGCCAGAACTATCTCGACGTGAATAGCTGCACCGAGGATTTGTTCTGGCGCGGCGTGGAAAACACGACCGTGTTCGTGGTAGGACAGGTCGTTGGGATGGTGCTGCTTTCGCTCGTCACCGCGCTGGCGCTGAACCGTGAGATTCGCGGGCGCGGTTTCTTTCGCGCCATTTTCTTTTATCCGGTGCTCCTCTCGCCGGTGGTCGTCGCGCTGATCTGGAAATGGATCCTGCAGTACCAGTACGGCTTGCTCAATGCGTTTCTTGTCTCACTCGGCTTCGACAAGATTCCATTTCTGCTCGACGCGCGCTGGGCGCAGCTCTGGGTGATTGGCATCAGCATCTGGGCGCAGATGGGATTCTTTACGCTCATTCTGCTCGCCGGCTTGCAGGCGATTCCGAAAGAAATGTACGAAGCCGCGTCGATGGACGGCGCGAACAAGTGGCTTTCGTTCCGCAACGTGACGCTGCCCCTGCTGATGCCGACGATGACGGTGGTGCTGATCCTCGCGCTGATCCGCGCGGTGCAGGTGTTCGACCAGGTCTTTGTGCTCACCAACGGCGGACCCGGCACGGCGACGCTGTACATCGTCCAGTATATCTATCGCACCGGGTTCGAGTTCCGCGATTATGGGATGGCGGCTGCCGCGTCGCTGGTGCTTGCGATCGTCCTGCTCGTTCTAACGTTGGGGCAACTCGTTTTCAGTCGCCGGCAGGAAGCGGTATAGCAAAGGATGAAAATATGAATCAACCCAACGCCATCGTTACGTTCTTGACGCGCCGCCACGGCGGCAAACGATTCGACTCGGCGGACATCATCACGTACCTTTACCTGATTCTCGGCACGGTCGTCATGTTCGGACCCGTGGTGTGGCTCGTCTTGTCGTCGTTCAAGCCGTTGGAAGGGTTATACGCATTTCCGCCAACTTTTCTACCGTATCAGCAGGCGGCGGTCCAGGTTGCCGGGTACGCTCAGCCGCTCGATCTGTACGATGTCAAGCTGTCCGATGGCACGGTGCGGCGGCTCGCGCAGATTTCGCAAATCGGGATCGGCGCGCGGATGATCGATCCGAACGCGCCGAACGGCAAGCCGATCGACATCAATATCGATCAGCGCACGCCCGTCCAGACAATTCACTTTGAATTCGACAACTACACCGGCGCCGTCGAAAAATTTCCATTCTTGATCTACCTGCGAAACTCGGTCGTCGTGACGGTGGCGGCGACGCTGATCACGCTGCTCATCAACAGTATGGCGGCATTCGGCTTGAGCAAATACCAGTTTCGCGGGCGCGACGCGCTCTTTGTGATCATCCTCAGCACGCTGATGGTGCCAGTCTCAGTCATCCTGATCCCGGCGTTTCTGGTGATCGCCAAGGTGGGCTGGTCGAATAATTTGTGGGGTTTGATCGTTCCCGGCGCGGCGACGCCGACCGGCGTCTTTTTGCTGCGGCAGTATATGCTGACCATTCCGGACGATCTCATTCAATCGGCGCGGATTGACGGCGCGAGCGAGTGGCGCATTTACTGGCAAGTGATTTTGCCGCTCGCCGGTCCCGCGCTCGCGGTGCTCGCCATCTTTTCGGTGATGTGGCGCTGGAACGATTTTCTGTGGCCCCTCATCGTCGTCAGTCAAACAAATTTGTTCACGCTGCAAGTCGGGCTGAACGCGTTTCAGGGCGAGCTGAACCAACAGTGGAATTACATTCTCGCGATGACGGTGCTGACGCTGCTGCCGATCACCATCGTGTTTGCCTTGTTGGAGCGCTACATCACCACCGGCATTGCGACGACGGGCTTGAAGTGAAAGG
>JBBIJS010000193.1:2972-4066 GCA_037445855.1 Chloroflexota bacterium
TTTACCGCCGTCGCGCGGTCGCCGCTCACGCGCGCGTTCGGCGAATCGGAAGCCGGGGGCTACTGGGGACCGGAATTGAAAATGGCGGGCTGGGAAGCCATCGTCATCACCGGGCGCGCGGAGCAGCCGGTCTATCTTTCGATTCGCGACGACCGCGCCGAAATTCGCGACGCGCGGCAGCTGTGGGGACGCGAGCCGGCGGAAGTACAAGCGTCGATTCGCGAAGAGTTGGGCGACAAGTTGACGCGCGTTCTGCAAATCGGCGTCGGCGGTGAAAACCTCGTGCGCTTTGCCGCGCTGACGAACGAGCTGCGCCACTTTAACGGTCGCAATGGAATGGGCGCGGTGATGGGATCGAAAAATCTGAAAGCAGTTGCCGTCCGCGGCACCACCCGCTATCTCGATCTCGCGCAGAATCCGCAGCCGATTGCCGAACTGGGACGGGCGCTGTCCAAGCGCGTGCGCGAGCATCCGCAATCGTGGGATTTGCAGGACAAGGGCACGCCAGGACTGGTCGGCAGTCTCAACGCCGCCGGCATTCTGCCGACGCGCAATTTTCGCCAGGGCGCGTTCGAGAATGTAGACAAGGTCGCGTGGGAAGCGTATGAGAAAGAACTGCTGACGGCGCGGCGCAGTTGTTACGCGTGCGCGGTGCGCTGCAAGCGCGAGGTCGCGGTCAACGATCGCTATCAGGTGAGCGACGCGTACGGCGGTCCCGAATACGAAACCGTCGATGGCTTTGGTCCGAACTGCGGCATCGACGATTTGCAGGCAATTGCCAAAGCGAACGAACTGTGCAATCGCTTTACGCTGGACACCATCTCGACCAGTTCGGTCATTTCGTTTGCGATGGAATGTTTTGAGCATGGGCTGATCGGGCTGAAAGAAACCGGCGGCGTCGATCTGCGTTTTGGCAACGCCGCGGCGATGCTCCAGATGGTCGAACTGATCGCCCGGCGGCAAGGCATCGGCGATTTGCTCGCGGAGGGCACGCGGCGCGCGGCGGAACGGATCGGCGGCGACGCGCGCTATTTTGCGATGCAGGTCAAGGGGCAGGAATTGCCGATGCACGATCCGCGCGGCAAGGTGGGCGT
>JBBIJS010000193.1:4166-5703 GCA_037445855.1 Chloroflexota bacterium
CGTAGATGCAATTGCGCCTCGGCGGGCATTTGAGCTGGTACGATCCACAGAAACGCGCGCGGCTGGAAATTCCTCTGACTGCCGCCGTCCCCCTGACTGTGCTGTTGCAACAGTTGGAGATTCCGCCGGCGGAAATCGCCCTTGTCACTGTGAACCGAAAGATGGTCGCGCTCGAAGACGCGCAGGTATCGGATCGCGATCAAGTCGAATTATTTCCGCCGGTGGGCGGCGGATGAAAATGCGGATGGGAGAGCATCGATGAAATTTTTTCTTGACAGCGCCAAGGTGGACGAGATTCGCTATGCGCGTGAAATGTGGAATATTGACGGTGTGACGAGCAACCCACGCCACGTTCGCAATAGCGGCAAGCCGTTTCTCGCAGTGATTCAGGAAATCGCGCGTGAGTTTGAAGGTACCGACAAGACGGTTTCGGTCGAAGTTAATCCGCATCACACTGCGGCTGAGGCGATGGTGAAAGAAGCGGTGCGGCTTGCCGCGTTATCGCCCAATTTTGTCATCAAGGTCCCGGCGACGGAAACCGGGTTCAAGGCGCTGTGGATGCTGCGCGAGAAAGACATCCGCGTCAATCTCACGCTCGTTTTCTCCGCCGCGCAGGCGCTGCAAGCCGCGCGGTTGGGCGCGACGTACGTGTCGCCGTTCATCGGCTGGAAAGAGGCGAATGGCGAAGAAGTTTCGGAAATGGTCGCCGAAATCGTTGACATTTATCGCAATTACGATTTCGAAACCGAGGTGCTCGTCGCGGCGGTCCGCAACGCGCGGCAAATCGTCGAGGCGGCAGTCGCGGGCGCGGACATCGTCACCGCCGGGTTCGACGTGTACAAAGACGCGTTCGATCATCCGTATACGACAAAAGGGCTTGAGATTTTCGCGGAATCCTGGGACGCGACGCCGTACGAATAACGACGGAAGACCGAGGACGGGTGCCGAAATATTTCGTCCCCGTCAGATGGAAATCAATAATGACTTTTCTAAATCCCCAACCCGCTCGGCTTGGTCTGGTTTGTCTCGCGCGGCTGACATTCGATGCTGATCTGGCGGAGCAATGGTACGCGCAGACGCGCGCGAGGTTGAGCCAGCTCGATGGCGTCGAATTGTGGGCGGTGGAAAAGCTAGTGATCGAATCGCCGGACGCAGACGCGGCAATCGCTGAACTGCGCGCCAAGAACATCGACGCGCTGGTGATTCTGAGCGGCACGTTCGCGTTGGGCGGTCTGGCGCAGCAGCTCGCGCAGGCATTCGACGCGATTCCATTGCTGCTGTGGGCGTGGCACGAACCGGCTGAGCAGACCGGCAAGCTGCGCCTCAACTCGCTCGTTGGCGTCAACGTCAACGCGAGCAACCTCTACAAATTGGGGCATCGTCCTGCCACGCTCTACACCGCGCACGATGATCCCGACGCGGCGGCAAGCATGGCACGGTTCGCACGCGTCGCCGGCATCCGGCGCGACCTGCGCCAGCTCCGTATCGCGTTCATCGGCGGACACGCGCCCGGCTTTGACGATCTCGCCGTGGACAA
>JBBIJS010000194.1:0-5684 GCA_037445855.1 Chloroflexota bacterium
ACCTGGTTGCGCCGTTCACCAAAGGCGGCAAGATCGGCGTGTTTGGCGGCGCGGGCGTGGGCAAGACGACGATCATTCAGGAACTCATTCGCACGGTCGCGACCGAGCACGGCGGTTACTCCGTCTTCTGCGGCGTCGGCGAACGGTCGCGCGAAGGCAACGACCTCTGGCTCGAAATGAAATCGTCCGGCGTTATCGACAAAACCGTGATGGTCTTCGGTCAGATGAACGAGCCGCCGGGCGTGCGCCTGCGCGTCGGGCTCACCGGCTTGACGATGGCAGAATATTTCCGCGACGAAGGTCGCGACGTGCTGCTCTTTATCGACAACATCTTCCGCTTCGTGATGAGCGGCTCGGAAGTGTCCGCGCTGCTGGGACGCATGCCAAGCGCGGTCGGTTATCAGCCGACCCTCGCGCAAGAGATGGGCGAGCTACAAGAGCGCATCACGTCGACCAAACGCGGCTCGATCACGTCGATGCAGGCGATCTTTGTGCCGGCGGACGATTATACCGACCCCGCGCCGGTCGCCACGTTCGCGCACCTGGACGCGACGATTTCGCTCGAACGCTCGATCTTCGAGAAAGCCATCTTCCCGGCGGTCGATCCGCTGGCGTCCACCTCGCGCATCCTCGACCCGCTGATCGTCGGCAAGGAGCATTACGAGGTCGCGCGCGGCGTGCAGCGCGTGTTGCAGCGCTACAAAGACTTGCAAGACATCATCGCGATTCTCGGCATCGAAGAGCTGGGCGAAGACGACAAACTGACCGTCGCCCGCGCGCGCAAGATCGAAAAATTCCTGTCGCAGCCGATGCGCGTCGCCGAAGTCTTCACCGGTCGCCCCGGCGCGTACGTGCCAATCAAGGAAACGGTGCGCGGTTTCAAGATGATTCTGGACGGCGAAATGGACGACGTCCCCGAACCGTACTTTTATATGCGCGGACCCATCGACGAAGTCCAGGAGTCGTTCCGGCAGGGGAAAGTTTAGAGGGCGATATTTGCTCGTTGTCGTTGCCGATAAAGGCAGTGGACGATTCCGCGTAGTGACTGCGCGAGATATGACGACAAGCGAGCGACGCCGATTTCTAAAATCGAAATGACCAGACCCAGACGAGTTGAGAGAATCCCTGAATTCAAGACCGGACGCGAAGAGGTCGAATTCTGGGACACCCACGATTCAACCGAATACATTGATTGGAACAAGGCAGCAACCTTGACCGCCCATCCTTCGGTCAAGAGTGCACGAGACCTCAGTCCGCGCTGCCCTCACGACAAACAAATCCTCCTCTCGCGATGGCGCAACCTGGTCGTCGCCGATGGATTTGCGACGCTCAACCGAGTCCGTGAACTCTATTGTCCGCGCGGCGACTATACACGCCTGGCACCCGAGACCCAACTATGGTGAAGCAAGCCGAAGCTGCGCTCAAGCGCGTTCGACATCAAGCCCCAAAAATCGCCGCCTAATCAAGGGTTATCCTAAATGCCTAAGATCAAACTGGAAATCGTGACCGCGGAACGATTGGTCCTCTCGGAAGAGGTGGACTATGTCAGCGCGCCCGGCGTGGACGGCGTGCTGGGCATTCTGCCGCGCCACGCGCCGCTCGTCACCGCGCTGAATCTCGGCGAGCTGCGCTACAAGAAAGCCGGCGAAGAATTTCACTTTGCGATCGGCGGCGGATTTATGGAAGTGCGACCCGACAAGGTGACCGTCCTTGCCGACACCGCCGAACACGCCGACGAGATCGACGAGCTGCGCGCCGAGCAAGCGCGCGATCGCGCGAAACAAACTTTGCTGGAAAAGCCGCGCGCGGATGTGGAATTTGCGCGCATCGAGCAGACGATGCGCCGCGCAGAACTGCGGCTGCGCGTCGCCAAACGGAAACGCGGCGGTCGACGACCGCCCGAGAGCGGAGAAGGTTAGCGTGGCATTGTTCGTTCGGCAGATTGGCATCGACCTGGGGACCGTCAACGTTCTGGTGTATGTGAGCGGGCGAGGGATCGTGCTATCAGAGCCCTCGCTCGTCGCGCTGGCGCTGGCTGATTCCAAAATCGTCGCGCTCGGCGAAGAAGCCAAGGCGATGCTCGGGCGCACGCCGGAAAGCATCGAGGTAATGCGGCCGATGCGCGACGGCGTGATCGCGGATTATATGGTCACCGAGGCGATGCTGCGGTATTTCATTTACAAAGTGTGCGGGCGATTCCAACTGATGCTGGGCGGCAAGCCGGACATTTCGATCAGCGTGCCGGTCGGCGTCACGAGCGTCGAGGAACGCGCGGTGCACGACGCGGCGATCGCCGCGGGCGGGCGCTCCGCGCACCTCGTGCCGGAGCCATTCGCCGCCGCGCTGGGCGCTGGCTTGCCGGTGCACACGCCGACCGGCAACATGATCGTCGACATCGGCGGCGGGGCGAGCGAAGCGGCGGTCATCTCGATGAACGGCATGGTCGTATCGAGTTCCGTCCGCGTCGCGGGATTGAAGATCGACGAGGCGATCACGACGTACGTCCGCAAGAAATACAATTTGATGATCGGCGAGCAGACGGCGGAGGACATCAAGATTCAAATCGGCAGCGCGCTAACGCTTCCAGAAGAAATGACAATTGAAGTGCGCGGCCGCGATCAGGTCGCCGGTCTGCCGCGGACGATCCGCGTCACGTCCAGCGAAGTCACCGACGCGATCTCGGAACCGCTGCAGGCAATCTCCGGCGTCGTGCGGTCAGTCCTGGAAAAAACGCCGCCCGAGCTTGCCTCGGACATCATCGACCGCGGCATGGTGCTGGTGGGCGGCGGCGCGCTCCTTCGCAACATGGATCGCTTCTTGACGAAAGAAACCGGCGTGCCCTGCTTTGTCGCCGAAAACCCCATGGCGTGCGTTGCGATCGGCGCTGGCAGGGCGCTCGAACAGCTTGAAATGCTCAAGCAAAGTATGCCGCAACTGTAAGGCAAAAATCAGGAAAGGTAAAGTAAAAAGTGCCGGAGAATTCACCCTCGGCACTTTTGATTTTCGCCTTTTGACTTTTCACTTTCACAGATAGTGCGCCATATTTTGCAAGCCGATCACCGGATCGATGTGGTGCACTCGCACGGACGGCGGGACGTTGAGCGTAATTGGGGCGTAGTTGAGGATCGCGCAAACGTTCAGCTCGACCAGCTCCGCCGCGACTGCCGGCGCCGCAGCGGCAGGCACCGCGAGGATCGCCACCCGAATCTTTTTCTCGCGCACGACCCGCGGCAGATCGCTCAGACCTTGGACGTGGAGCTCTCCTACCGCCGTGCCGATCTTTTTCGGCGCATTGTCAAAGATCGCGACGAGACGAAATCCTTCCTGGACAAAACCCTGATAATGCGCCAATGCGCGTCCCAAGTCGCCCACGCCGATGAGGATCATGTCCCACACGCGATCGACATGCAGAATTACGCGCAGTTGCTTTTGCAGGAACTCGATGTTGTACCCCGTTCCCTGCTTGCCAAACTCACCAAAATAGGAAAGGTCTTTGCGAATTTGCGCCGACGAAAGCCCCAGACGTTCAGCCAACTCCTGCGACGACGTAATCTGCTTGCCCTCCTCTTTCAAAAACCCAAGCATCCGCAGGTAAAGCGGCAAGCGACCCACGACAATCCCGGGAACCGAATCCTGAGACATGCGCCCCTCCTCCTCACCCCATTGTGAAATCGTCCACGAATCTATCATATCATACTTTCGCCGCCTTGTAAATTGACTTTCCCTTTCATATCAGGTATGCTACGCCACGATGCGTGATGAATCCTTGTTCTTCGATGAAGCTAAAATTTTTGTCCAAGCCGGCGATGGCGGCAACGGCTGCACCAGCTTCCGCCGCGAAAAGTACGTGCCGCACGGCGGACCGGACGGCGGTCACGGCGGCAACGGCGGCTCGGCGATCCTCGTAGTCGATCCTCGACTCAACACGCTGCTCAGTTTCCGCAACCGCGCGCATTTCCGCGCGGAACGCGGCGCGCACGGACAGGGCAACAACAAGCACGGCAAGTCCGCCGAAGATTTGCTGATCCGCCTGCCGCCGGGCACGGTCGCGCGCGATGCGGAGACGGGCGAAGTGATTGCCGATCTCGTCGACGCGAATGCGCGCGTCGTGGCGGCAAAAGCCGGGCGCGGCGGACGCGGCAACTCCGCCTTCGCCAGCTCGACCCACCAGACGCCGCGCTGGTCCGAAAAAGGCGAGCCGGGTCAGTCGCGCTGGCTCATCCTCGAACTAAAACTGATCGCCGACGTTGGCATCATCGGCTTGCCGAACGCGGGGAAATCCACCCTGCTCGCGTCCGTGACAGCTGCCAAGCCCAAGATCGCGGATTACGCCTTCACCACGTTAAGCCCGAACCTCGGCGTCGCGGTGGCGGACGAGCACGAGATGGTCTTAGCCGATATTCCCGGCTTGATCGAAGGCGCGCACGCCGGCGCGGGCTTGGGCGACAAGTTCCTCCGCCACATCGAACGGACGCGCGTGTTGATTCACGTGCTCGACGGCGCGCAGGACGATCCGCTTGCCGCGTTCGAGACGATCAACGGCGAACTCGCGCAGTACGAGCCGCCCCTCTCGGACAAGCCGCAGATCGTCGCGCTGAACAAAATGGATTTACCGGACGCGCAGGCGCGCTGGGCGCGCGTGCACGAATCACTGACCCAGCGCGGGCTGGGCGTCTTCGCCATTTCCGCCGCAACCGGACAAGGCGTGCGCGAACTATTACGCGCGGTCGCCGCGAAACTCGCCGAGCTGCCGAGTGAGTCGCCGTCCGTCGAAGAAGAAATGCCGGTGATTCGCCCGGCAGAGGATGAGAACGCGTTTCAAGTCTCGCGCGAAGCACATGCCTTTCGCGTGCGCGGCATGAAGGTGGAACGCGTCGCCGTGATGACGAATTTTGATCAGGAAGAAGCGATTCTGCGTCTGCACCGCGTCTTCAAGGGGATGGGCGTAACCGACGCGCTTGAGCGCGCGGGCGTCCGTCCCGGCGATATGGTTCGCATCGGCGAGGTGGAGTTGGAATGGCGAGAGTGAGCGCGGAAAAAGTGTGGGAGTGTGGGAGTAACGCTTGACGCAACTCCCCCACCCCCACACTCGCATTGGCGTCCTCGGCGGCACATTCGATCCTCCGCACAACGGACACCTTGCGATTGCGCAAGCCGCGCTGACCCAGTTGCGGCTGGCGCAAGTGATTTTCGCCCCAACGCATCAGCCGCCGCACAAACGCGGCAACGAGATCACGCCGATCGAGCATCGCCTCGCGATGGTGCGGCTCGCGATCGCCCCACACCCCCGCTTTACGCTCTCCCGCATCGACGTCGACCGCGCCGGACCCACCTTCACCGTCGATACCCTGCGCTTGCTGCGCCAACAATTTGCCGACTCCGCGCTGTACTTTATCATGGGCACGGATTCGCTCGCGAATATCCTGACGTGGCGCGCGCCCGCGGAACTGATTCGATTGTGCCGTCTCGTCGTATTCAATCGCCCCGGCTTTTCGGTTGACCTGGATGCGCTGGCGGCGGAACTGCCCGGCTTGCGCGAGCGCGCGGTACTGATCCCCACGCCCGCACTCGACATCGCCGCGAGCGATTTGCAGCGCCGCGTGCGCGCGGGATTGCCGATCACGGATTGGGCGCCGGCGGCAGTCGCCGCGTATATTGCGAAGCATGGGTTGTATCGAAATCAA
>JBBIJS010000195.1:0-5648 GCA_037445855.1 Chloroflexota bacterium
GTCGCTCACTACAAACGTGGCGTCTTTCCGGTCAATCGACTTTGCAACAGCCGTGTGTGGGTGATTGCTTTACCGGCGCTTATTTTTTCGCGGGCGCCGCGGCGGCGGCGAACGGTTCGCGGCAGAGCCACACTGGGCAGGGCGCGTTCTTCATCACATAGAGCGCGGTATTACCCAGCAGTAATTCTCCGCGCGGTTCGCGGTACGGTACGCCCAGAATGATCAGATCGATTCCCCGCTCGGTGGCTTCATCGACCAGCGCAGGGCCGGCGATACGCGCTTGCAGCAAGTCCGTATCCGCGCGAACGCCATTCTGCTTCGCGACTTGCTCAGCGTGCTGCAACACCAGTTCGCCGCGCTCGATTTGAGGCGCGTTCTCGGCTTCGAGCGGCAGCGTGCGTTGAATCTCGATCACGTAAATCGCCAGGAGCGCCGCTTTGTCCTGCCGCGCCACCATAGCCGCCAGCCGAAGCACCTCGTCATCGTACGGCATCCCTTCCACGGGCGCTAGAATCTTGGTGAATTTTTTCATCTCTCACTTTTCCAAATGGTACGGCACATTGATGGTGACTATATTTCGGCGGAACAGGAGCGCGGCTTTGAGACGCAGCGCGGTCTGGTTATGCAAGAAATGTTCCCACCAATGCGCGGGGATAAATTCAGGCAGGACGACGGTCACATACGCGTCCGGGTCTTGGCGATGCAGCGCATCGATGTAAGCCAACAGCGGTTCATTGAAAGATCGATAGGGCGATTCCAGAAGAATCAATGGCGTGCCGTTGCCCCAGCGCGCCCACTCATTCCGAATCGATTGCGCCTCGCCGGCGTCATACACCAGCCGCACGACGAGCGAGTCCTTCGAGATGGAGCGCGCGTAGGCAAGGGCGCGCAAGGACGCTTGATTGATCTCGCTCACCGGCACGACCACGATCTGTCGCGGCGGCGCGATGAGAGCCCCCTCACTTTTCGTCACGCTCAACTGCTCGCCCACCTGCCGATAATGTCGATGCACTCCATTGAACAGTAGGACGAGCAGCGGGATGAGGACGAAGACCATCCATGCGCCGAGCTGAAATTTGACCGCGCCGACGACCACCAGGACAAAGCCCGTGAGCGCCGCGCCGACTGCATTGATGACCAAACTCTTGCGCCAGCCCGGCTCACGTGATTTCCACCAATGCCGAACCATGCCGGCTTGTGAGAAAGTGAAGGAGACAAAAACGCCGACGGCGTACAGCGGGATCAGCGCGTGCGTGCTGCCGCCGAAAATAATCGTCAGGATCGCCGCCACGAGTCCCAGGATGATGATCCCATTCGAAAACGCCAATCGATCGCCGCGGAAGGACAACTGATGCGGCATAAATCCGTCGCGCGCCATGACAGAGGACAGGCGCGGAAAATCGGCAAAACTCGTATTCGCCGCGAGTACCAAGATCAGCATCGTCGCGATCTGGAAAACACCATACGGCACGCCGTTGCCCAACACCGCGCGGCCCACTTGCGAGATGACCGTCTCCTCCGCATTCGGCACAATTCCGTAGCGATTCGCGAGAAAGGTCACACCCGCAAAGAAGAACCCCAGGATCGATGACATCCAAATGAGCGTCGCCGCGGCGTTCTTGCTTTCGGGCGATTTGAACGCCGGCACGCCGTTCGAGATGGCTTCCGTGCCGCTCATCGCGACACTGCCGGCGGCGAAGGCATGCAAGATCAGAAGAATCATGACCGGTTCGAGCGTGCCCGTCTCAAAGACTGGCTGCGCCGGCGGCGCCGCGCCAAGAAATATTCGCGCGGCGCCCAGCAAGATGACGCCGGCGAGGCTGAAAATAAATAAATAGGTCGGCAGCGCGAAGATCGTTCCAGACTCGCGAATGCCGCGCAAGTTAATGAGCGTGATGATCGCGATGAACGCCACCGCGATCTCGACTCGATACGGCGTCAAGGATTGGATCGCCGAGGTGATCGCGGCGGTTCCTGCGGCGATTGACACCGCGACGGTCAGCACATAATCAATCAGGAGCGCGGACGCGGCAATCAAACCGGGCTGCGTTCCCAAGTTTTCTTTCGAGACGGTGTACGAGCCGCCGCCGTGCGGATAGGCATGAACCGTTTGGCGGTACGAAAACGAGACAATCGCCAACAGCAACGCAATCGCCAGAGCGATCGGCAGCGCGTACCAGAAGCCCGCCATGCCGGCGGTGACTAGCACGATCAGGATTTCTTCGGTCGCGTAGGCGCTCGAAGAAATCGCATCCGAAGAAAACACCGCCAGCGCCTTGACCTTGGTCAGCCGTTCTTCTTTTTCGGCTTCGGTGGCAAGGCGCTTGCCGACCATCAGCTCTTTCGCCGCGCGGAATAAACGAGCGAATCCACTTTGCGGTCGTGAGACTTCCTCGGTCGCGCGCAAGTATCCCGGCGCGACGTGCCGCAGCAGGTGTGAATCGGAACGTACGATGCGCACGTAAGTATCGCCGCGCGCTTTGCCACGATGCATTTCAAACGAGGTCAAGTCCGGGTGGATGGGACTGTCACCTCCATTTCGACCGTTCGTTCGAGAAGCCGAATCCTCCTTCTCGCCATTCGCCTCGATGGGTTTGTTTTCTTCTGGCAAGCGAATCCCCTAAAACAACAAGCCAACCACTCACGTTGGCTCTTTGCGTTGCAGCGTTAGTGTAATTGTATCTTCGCGCACGCCGCACGTCAAATCTGCAGGGCTGTTGCAAAGTCGGTTCGTAGTCAGGCACGCCGCGAAGCGGAGTGCCGGTTGCGGCAGAGCGCGCGACTCCGCGGCGCTCCGTCGCTCACTACAAACGTGGCGTCTTTCCGGTCAATCGACTTTGCAACAGCCGTGTCAAATCTGCCGTTGGGCAGATCGACAAACCTTCGGTTTCCCAGGCGCGCTGCCAGACTAGATTTGCGCCACCACCCCTTTAATGATCGCCGCGAGTTTTGGCACGGCGCTCTTGCCCGCCGCGAGAACTTCTTCGTGGCTCACCTTGTCGTGCCCCTGCGCCAGCGAATTGGAAATGAGCGTCAAGCCGAGGACGCGCATCCCACCGTGCCGCGCGACGATCACTTCGTGCACCGTCGACATTCCAACCGCGTCGGCGCCGATCAAACGAATAAAACGCACATCTGCCGGCGACTCAAAGGAGGGACCGGCGAGCATAATGTAGACGCCTTCGCGCAATTCGACGTTCAGACCGCGCGCAACCGTGCGCGCCACATCGCGCAGCGCGGGATCGTACGCATTCGTCATATCCGGAAAACGCGGACCCAGCGCGTCGTCATTCGGACCACGCAACGGACTCTGCCCCGCCATTCCGACGAAATTGATATGGTCGGCGATGAGCATCAGGTCGCCCGCGCGAAAAGCCGCGTTCACGCCGCCCGCCGCGTTCGTGACGATCAGCGTCTCGACGCCGAGTGCGCGCATCACGCGCACCGGCAGCGTCACCTGCTGCATCGAATAACCCTCGTAATAATGCACGCGTCCGCGCATCACGATCACGGCTTGGTTGCTCAAGTTACCAATGACCAATTGACCAACGTGTCCCTGAACCGTCGAGACCGGGAAATTTGGTATCTCGCCGAATGGAATGACCTCCGCTTGGGTGATCTCATCCGCTAGCGCATTCAAGCCCGAACCCAGAATCAACCCAACTTTCGGTTTGTGTCTAGTATGTGCCGCAATGAACGCGGCAGATGATTCGATCTCCGCTCGCGTGATAAACGCCTGACTCACTCGTTGCCTCGTTGATTTTTTGTTTGCGTCGATACCTCCGCGCTACAGCTTGGAAAGCAATTGCGCTTTCTTCTGCTGAAACTCGTCTTCCGTCAGCACACCCTGCTTCCGCAGTTCATCCAACTCGGCGATCATCGATGGGACATCACCCTGCCCGATCGGCCCGTGTCCACCAAAATGCTCGTCTGTGCCAAGCGCTTCCTTTTGATTCAACATCTCGATCTTGAACTTGACGGGGCGAGCAATCGTATGCAGCTTGTTCACGCCGATCTCGCTCGCGGTTAGGATTTCGATGTCGCCGTAATCGAGCATGCGTCCAAGGAACGACTGATTCAGCACGACATCGTTGACTTTTTCAAGCGATGAGTCGATCACGCGCTTGTTGACTACACCTTCCACCTGCACCACGCGACGATTGGTAATGATATACTCCTCGTTCCACCAATCGAGATAATCACGGATGAACAGCGCGGCGGGGATGACGAGCAAAACCAGAACCAGCAATCCAAAGGGCGCCGCAATCCCGGTCGCGGCTAGCGCAACACCAATAACGCTAATGATCAGCGCGAAAAACAAATTGCTGACGATCGATCCCGCCATTACCATCCAGTGCTGCCGGGTTTTGATCACGATCTTTTCGTTCTTTCCAACCAAGGTTTCGACGTAACCCATTCGTTCCTCCAGTGTCGTCAGGATAGCTCGTCGTCCGCGGCGTCCGCCGCGGGAACGCTGGCAAGCCGTGCGTACATTTGCGTCGTCGTGATGTTCGCGTGTCCGAGCAACTTTTGAACGTTCTGCATAGCTGCGCCGCGATTCAACTGATGCACCGCGAACGAATGGCGCAGCGTGTGCGGCGTAACCGGCGTCTGAATATCGGCTTCTTTCACATACTCTTTGATGATCAGCCACAACCCCTGCCGCGTCAGCCGGTCGCCGTGCGGATTCACGATCAACGCGCGCTCGTCCGCGCGCGTGGGAAAGGCGGGGCGGCCGCGCAGCAAGTAATCGCGCAGCGCATCCGCCGCGCGCGCCGTGATCGGAATAACGCGGCTCTTCGCGCCGTTCCCTTCGCACTGCACCGCGCGCTCAACCAGATCAACCGAATCCACATCGAGCGAGACCAACTCGGTGACGCGCACGCCCGCCGCGTAGAGCAACTCCAGGATCGCGCGGTCGCGGAATCCTTTCGGCGTGCTGTGGCTGACCGGCGCGGCAAGGAGTCGATCGACCTCTTCGAGAGTGAGAATCTGCGGCAGGCGCTTTTGGACTTTGGGAGAACCCAGCGTGGCGGTCGGATCGTCGGACACCAATTGCCGTTGCATCAAGAAATGGTAAAACGTTTTGAGGACCGCCACCTTCCGCGCGACGCTTGAGGGCGTGTAGCCGCGCACGGTCAGGTCTTTGATAAATTCGACCAGCAATTCCTTGTCCACGCGCGCCCAGTGCGCCAGATGCGGCCGTGCGTTCACGGCAAAATTCAAGAACTGGTGGAGGTCGTTCCGATACGCCTCAACGGTGTTGTGCGCGTAACGCTTGCCATCTTGCAGGAACGCCAGGAATTCGCTGATCTGTTCTTCCATCACAGTGGCAATATTGTAGCACAGTCGCTATCGAGTGACAAGTGACGAGTAACGAAAGGGTGTGCGTCAAACTTTTGGGTGACTCGCGGCGGGCGATTGAAATCGCGGCAACGCATGGCAAATTTAACCTGCGTCAAATCGGTGTCCAAAAATGTGGCGCACACCCGTAACGAAAAACACATCGCTTTTCACTCGTCACTCGACGCGCGTAACTAACACCTGCATTTCTTGCCGCGTGATTATAGGGGAGAGGAATGCGGGTGTCAATGCTCGTTTTCTTTTGACCCCAACATCGGCTATAATCGATTGGAACATAGATCGCC
>JBBIJS010000196.1:0-5607 GCA_037445855.1 Chloroflexota bacterium
CCCGGCTCGCTGCCCCGCGGCATCGTCTTCTACCAGGGGCTTTGCAGTTTCATTCTCATCGGTCTCTGGCGCGCATTGTACCTCCTGGTGCTGCGCCAGCCGACGTTTGCGCGTAAAGTGATCATCATCGGCGCGGGATGGGCTGGGCAAACCATCGCGCAAGCCATCCTCCAGCACGCCAGCGCGTACTATCAAATCGTGGGATTCATCGACGATGATCCCATGAAACTGGGCAAGCCGATTAATCTGCCGGCGACGCGCCCGGCGCGCGGGGCGTTATCGGTTCAACCGGCGTTGCCGATGATTGGAAGTTCGCGCGATCTCGTTCAGCGGGTCAAAGCGAATCAAGTGCCCGAAGTTATTCTCGCGATCACGCACGACGTGAGCACCGCGATGTTCCAAGCGCTCTTGGATTGCAAAGAGCAAGGCGTTCAAATTACTTTGATGCCGGTGCTTTTCGAGCAGCTCACGGGCCGCGTGCCGATCGAGCATGTCGGTGATAATTGGAATGTGACGCTGCCGCTGGATTCCGCCGAAGCCGGCGGCTTGTATCCGGTTGCGAAGCGGATGATCGATCTCACCGGCGCGCTGATCGGGCTGGCGCTTTATCTGCCAACCTTGCTCGTCATCGCGCCGGCTATTCTTCTCGATTCCCCCGGTCCGATTTTCTATACGCAGGAGCGCGTGGGCAAGGGGCGCAAGGTTTTCAAACTGCTCAAGTTGCGCACGATGGTTCCGGACGCGGAAGCGGATGGGCATGCGGTGCGCGCGCAAGCCGGCGACGCGCGCATCACGCGCGTCGGACGGCTGCTGCGGAAAGCGCGCCTGGACGAAATGCCCCAGCTTATCAATATCCTCAAAGGAGAAATGAGCGCGGTCGGTCCGCGGCCCGAACGCGCGGAGCATCTCGCGGAGTTGGATCAAGTGATTCCGTTTCATCGTCTGCGCAACGCGGTCAAACCCGGGATGGCGGGCTGGGCGGTCGTCAACTATGACTATGTGGACAGCATCGAGGATGCGCGAATCCGCTTGGAATATGATTTGTACTATATCAAGCATCAGTCGATCGCGCTGGATTTGCTGATTCTGCTGCGGACAATGGGGCATATGTTAATGCTGAAAGGCAGATGAGCATCATCCGATGATGCTCTTGGAAAGGTTGGTCAGTTGAATCGTATCTTGTCCCGAGTTCCCATTAGCGCGGCGCTCTTCCTATTCTTCTTCTCGATTTATTCGTTGACCATGTCGGGGTGGTTCCAGTACGGGGGCGAGATCGAAAAGTACCGCGTCGCGCAGAGCATCGTCGATCGGCAAAGTTTTGCCATTCGACCCATCGTCACGCGCGGCGCAACGGGCGTCGGCGGGCAAACCTACTCCATCTACGAAATGGGACAAACCTTGTTGGAGGTCCCGTTCTATCTCGCCGGGAGAATCGTTGAGAACGGATTCCCGGTGGCTGATGTGAATTGGATTACCATGCCCTTCGTCGGACTCTTGAATCCGATCTTCACCGCGCTGACCTGCGTTCTGCTCTTCCAGACCGGGCTGTTGTTTGGCTTCCGCCGCTCCACTGCGCTCGGATTAACTTTCCTGTTCGGTTTGGGAACGATCGCGTGGCCCTACTCCCGCGGCATCGACCGCGAACCGTTGTTGGCGCTGTTGCTGCTGCTGTCGTTCTACTGCTCGTATCGATTTGCCAAGACGCGCGCCACCTATTGGCTCGTCGTCGCTGGCTTTTTCGCCGGCTATCTCGCCTTCACCAAACTGATTCAAGCCGTCGTCATCCCGGTTTTTCTGGTGTACCTGCTGGCACTCATCTATCAAGCCGGAAAAACTGCAAAGTTGAATCGGCGTAATATCGCGCTGGCGCTGGGGCGTGGAGTTTTCTTTTTCGTTTTGCCAACGCTCCTCTTTCTCATCGCTCAGAGCGCGTACGCGTTCCTGCGGTTCGGCACATTTTACAGCGGCGTGGGCGGATCAAAACTCAATCTGGTCTACGTTATCCTTTACGAGCTTCAATTGAGCCAGCCCCTGGTCGCGACCGCCGGGTTGCTCTTCTCGCCGGAGCGGAGCATCTTTCTCCTCTCGCTCCCGGCAACCTTGATCGTGTTCGCCTGGTCCAAGTGGTTCAAGCAGTATCGAATGGAAGCCGCGCTGCTCCTCGCGGTGCTGCTGGTCGAATTTGCGTCCGCCGCGCTTCGCTGGGAGTGGTTTGGCGGTCCGCGCTGGGGCGCTCGTTATCTGGTGCAAATCACGCCGTTCTTGATCCTCCCGTTGGGAGTTGTCGACACGCTGTCTCAGCGCGCGCGGCGGTTGTGGGTGAGCGCTGCCGCGGTACTCTTCGTCGGTGGGTTCCTCGTGCAAGGTATCGCCGTCTTGACGAATGAGCGGGACTTTGTCGATATTACCGCCAAGAGTCTGACGGTCTTGGGGCAACTGGACTTTTTGCGTCACGGCGCAGTGGATTCGGTTGTCCTCTACCTTTCGCCGGTCGGTCAAATGCTTCAAGTCAACCCTTACGGCATCGTCCTGTGCCTCATCGCCTTGCTGCTGGGCGCGTGGATCGTTTGGCAAGCGCGGCGCGGAATGTCAGACCTGCCGGCGTCGCGCCGCGTGGGCGCGCTGGTGCTGATCGCCGGTTTGATTGTCGAATTTGCCGCGCTGATCGTTTGGATCGTGATACCGTATCCGCAAGTTGCCGCGGCGCGCGCCGACACGCACTTGGTCGCCGCCAACGCGTTTCTTGCCGACGGACGCCGCTGCGAGGCAACCGCGCTGTACGCGATCGCGCTCGAGCGCGGGACGACGTACCAACGCGAAGCGGCGACTCGGCTGGACGAATTGCTCCCGCGCCCGCGCGGCACGCGCATTGCCGCCGCGGACTTGCTGGCGGACCCGGAAATATCCGGCGCAGCCACCATCGCAGTCGACCCCGCGAACAGCATTACCGGCGACGGCTCGTTCAAAGCGAGCGCTGCCGAGGGAGAAGATGTCATCGCGCGCGGTCATGCCGATCCGCTCGCCGTTTTGCCCAACACAACCTATCAAGTCTCCGGCTGGATCAAGGTCGAGAATATCTATGGCGCAGGCAACGGCACCGTCACGGTGTACGAGGACAACGGCGCGTACCAAGACATTCGCGGCACCGACATCGTCAATGCGAGCGAGAGTGATGGCTGGAGTCGCTTCCAGAAAACGCTGACGACTCAGCCGACGACGCAGCGTTTATATGTCGCGGCGGGCTTGTGGAAAACGTTCGGCACGGTCTGGGTCGACGGGTTGGAGGTGGCGCAGCTCGCGGCGAATAATCCGGCAGCGCCCGAATTGCCTACGTGCAATTAGCGCGGCTGCCAATAAAAAAGCGGGACTCGTGACGAGTCCCGCTTTGTGTATCTACGTGGCTTCCGCGGTCTTGGAAATCCTGAACCGGCACGCGTCCGCGCCCATATTCATACACGCGATTTCCTGAACCGGAAATTGTTTGTCGGTCAGCCATTTGGTCGCTTCGGTCAAGCCGCCGAGGGTGACGAAACAAGCCGGCGAAGAATGTTGGGGTCGGTACAAGCACATGCAGTGGCTGACCACCCAGATGAACGCGTCCGCCTCCTCTTCCAGCACCGCGGGTTGGTTCACCGTCTTGTTCACCGCCGAGATCATCTGATCGAGCAGGAGTTTCATCTTTGCTGTGGTCGGCAGGGGCATCATCTTGAGCGCCTGACCTGCGAGTCCGAGGACGGCGGACTGCTCTTTGATCCCATAGTTGAACGTGGTGCGCCCAACGCGCAGCAACATCGCGCGCGCGCCGCGCGGACCATAAAAGTCTTCGACGGCTTGCTCGACCGCCCCGTATTCGCTGAACTTGACTTCCAGATTCAAGTTCTTCGGAGGGTAGTTGTCAATGTAGCGATCGAGCTTGCCGCCGCGCAGCGCGGCTTTCATTCCATCCGGCCCCATCACTTCTTCGATCGCGAGGAACAGAATACGCAGCGCGTCGTTCGGCATCATGCGATCGTCCGGCATGCCAATTCTCCCTTGCTATTTTTTTCGAGCGGGCGCTTTGTCTTCCGGCGCGCTCTCCAAAATAACGTAGAGCAACTCGAGCAGGATCTCCTTGACGCTTTCCTTCTTGGTCGCGATGCAGGGCAACACTTTTACATCCGCATCCAGCCCCAGCGCAATCTTCAGGTCTTCCGCAGGCCACGCATCTTCGTCGTCCTGTTTGTTCGCCGCGATGACGAAGGGCGTTGGGCTGTAGCCGCGAAACGTGTCCAGAATGCGCCGCGCTTCGCGGAACGTCTCGGGCCGCGAGCTGTCTACCAGCACTACGAAGCCGAGCATCCCTTCGGACAGAATCTCCCACATAAAATCAAATCGTTTTTGTCCCGGCGTCCCAAAAAGGTACAGCGCCAGATCGTTGTCGATGGTAATCCGTCCGAAATCCATCGCGACGGTCGTCTGCTCTTTCACCGCGCGCGTGCCATCCGTAATCTTGCGCTCGGTGCGCACGACCGGGATCTCGCTGACGCTGCCTATGAATGAGGTCTTACCCGAGCTGAAGGGACCCGTCACGACCATCTTAACAGTCTGCATGCTCTATCCAAAATCCTGGGAATCTGCCGGCATCGATCACTCGTCCCGCGAAGCCGTCCACGCCCGGCGCTAAATCCGCCGCAAGCGATCGATCACGCGCAGCAACACGCCGCGGCCCACGGGCTGAGACGGGACGAGCGGCGCGGCGGGGCGCGACGGCGTCGCGGAAGGCAGCACGTCAACCAGACCGGCGGTTTGCAAGCCGTAGACGATTCGACGAATCTGGAATTCATCGACTTTGAGGAAGTTCGCGATCTGGCGGATGGTGTTCCGCGCGTTGATAAAGGAGACGACCTTCCACTGTTCCACGCTGAGGTTGATGTTCCGCAAGTTAGCGTCGGTGCGCTCGGAGAACCGGAGCGGCACGTCGAGATCGGGCAGTTCGTCGCGCAGCTGCTCCCACTCTTGCACGCGCCGGCTGCCTTCGATA
The DNA here is from genome assembly GCA_037445855.1 of Chloroflexota bacterium. Lineage (GTDB taxonomy): Bacteria > Chloroflexota > Anaerolineae > UBA4142 > UBA4142 > DAIDTM01. Next base: position 5,021 of record JBBIJS010000196.1, read on the forward strand.
ATCAGGTGATCCAGGTTGACCGCGACCGTGATGCGTTCTTCCGGCGGCAGTTCGTTCGGTTCAAAGCGGAATAGCCCGCCGCGCCAGGTGAAGAGCTGATAGACACTCTCCAGCAAATAATTCTTCACGCCCTGGATAATATCGTTCTGATTCAGCATGCCATTCTGGATCATCAACAGACCCAGTTCCTTGTCGGTATCGACCTTCGCGCGCGAGCGGACGGCTTTGGCTTGATCGGGGGTCAACTTGCCGACCTTGACCATCACGTCGGTGAGGCGCGCCTCCTGACCGTCAAGCATGGCGTGGATCAGGCGACCTTCCTTGAAGTAAAGGCGCGCTTGACCCGCGCCGGAATCATTCTGGACCGCGAGCGCGCCGGTTTTGTGAGCGAGGTAGATGAGATTGAGGAGCTGATTTAGCCCAACGTCGCGAAGATTGCCCTTAAGCGCCATTTCGCCAACCTGGATGGGATTGCCCGCATTATAACCTGACTCACCGCGCAAGTCAACAAACCGCAAGTCCTATCGTCCTATGCATCGTTCCAACGGAGTTAAATTCCGGACGCACGCGGTTATTGTCCAACACAG
>JBBIJS010000197.1:0-5602 GCA_037445855.1 Chloroflexota bacterium
TCGGCATTCGCCGCCGGCTTGCGCCCTTGCTCGACAACGACCGGCGCAAGATCGAGCTGGCGTACTCACTGCTGCTCACGCTGCCGGGTTCGCCCATCCTGTACTACGGCGACGAGATCGGCATGGGCGACGACAGCGCGCTGAAAGATCGCGACGGCGTCCGCACGCCGATGCAGTGGAGCGACGCGCCGAACGCCGGCTTCTCGACCGCCGATCCAGCGCGCCTCTACACGCGCGTGATCGACGACGCGGAATTTGGTTACCGCCGCGTGAACGTCGCCGCGCAGCAGCGTGATCGAACTTCGCTCTGGCACGCGATCCGCCAGATGCTCGCGGCGCGCAAGCGGCATCGCGCGTTTGGGCGCGGCGCATGCGAGTTTGTTGCGACGGAGAACGCCGCCGTCCTCGCTTACGTGCGCCGCTACGAGAATGAAACGATCCTCGTCGCGAACAATCTTTCGGCAGCGCCGCAGACGGTCTCGCTGAATTTCGCAGACCGACCCAGCCAGCGACTCACGGATTTGATCGCGCCGGCGACGGCGGCGGACTTGACGAGCGAGCCGTCCTCCGTTACACTCGCGCCGTACGAATTTCGCTGGCTCGGCTGAGGAAGGAAGGATGACCGAAGACGTGCGAGCCGCCTACGCCCGCCGCGATGCAGACTCTCTTCGCATTGGCAATCGATGGATTGAACGCAAGTTCGCCGCGCGCATCGGCGAGCCGTTTTTGACATCGGCTTTTATCAACAAGATTTCGAATCGCGATTACTCACGCCCCGGCGGGCGCGAGTTTTGTTTTTCTATCGACGGGCGCGCGGTCAGCGGCGCGGATTTCCAGTTGGCGCAGGTGGTCGATCGCCGCCAGGAGTTTTCGATAGAGACCGTCGCGCATCTTCACGCGGCGGCGCTCACGGTGGAGTTGCACGCGGTCGTCTACGCCGACCACCCGGTCGTTCGCAAGTGGCTCGTGATCGAAAATCACAGCGACCGGCTGATCCGCATCGCCGATTTGGACTGGGAAGACATCAACCTGCTCGTGAACTCGCCGGCGACCGCGGAGGTGTGGGCGGACTATTTCACGCGGCGCGAAAAAGCGGTCAGTGTGACGATGGACGATTGCGCGCTGCTGGTGAACGATACTGCGCGCGCGGAAGGATTTATCGTCGCGACGGAAGCGCCCGGACCGCTCAAGCGGCTCGAAGTGTACGCGCAACCGGCGCGCGTCGCCGTCGGCTTGAACCGCGACGACGAGACGATCTTCGAGCGCGTCCTCGCGCCGGGGGAAGCGTTCCAAACGCCGGCAAGTTTCATCCTCACGTTCGCGAATCCGATTCCGCAGGATGCGATCGACCACGAATACGCGCGCTTTGTCGAACAACAGCTGACGGTCTGCGACGCGGCGCGCGTGCCGACGATCACGGTCAATACGTGGGTGCCGCACCTCTTCGACATCCACCGCGCGCTTTTGCTCGAGCAAATGGATATCGCCGCTGAGCTGGGCGTAGAGGCGTATCAGGTCGACGCGGGCTGGTACGATCGCATGGGCGATTGGAACGTCGACGCCGCGAAATTCCCAAACGGCTTGGAGGAAATCGCCGACCACTGCCGCGGGCGCGGGATGCGCTTCGGTTTGTGGATGGCGGTCGCGACCGTTGACGAAGCAAGCGCGGTGTTGCGCGAGCACCCGGCGTGGCTCGCGCGCGACCGGAACGGCGCGCCCAATCGCCACCCGCTGCCCGGCGCGGTGACGATGTGCTTGGACAGCGGCTATTATGATTTCATTCTCGAAAAGATCGACGCCGCGATCGCCCGCTACGGCGTCGAGTTACTCAAGCTGGATTTGAGCGCAGTCCGGAATCTCTACGCACCCGGCAAGTATCCCGGCTGCTGCGCGACGAACCACGCGCATCGCTCGCCCAACGACAGTCACTGGCGGATCGTCGAGCGGCTGTTCGATCTCGTCCGCACGCTCAAGCGCCGCCACCCGCGCTGTCTGATCGACCTGAGTTACGAATTGTACGGCGTGATGGATGGTACCGATCTCGCATTGACCCAGGTCGCGGACCAGAATTGGTTTACCAACATCACCAGTCCCAACGAGGTCAACTTGCGCCGCGAGATCTATCAGCGCGGGCGCGTGACGCGTCCCTGGACGCTGAACTTTGGCGGGACAGTGCTTGAACATCCAAACGCGCCGGGCTATGGATTCTTTTCCACGCTCGCCGCACACGGATTGTTCTGGGGCGATCTGCGCGATCTCGATGCGCCGACGCGGGCGCATTACACGCGTTGGTTCGCGTGGGCGAAGGAGCAGCGCGCCTACAGCGACTTTTACCGGTCCTATCAGGTCTCGGATATCTTTCCAGCGCCGGACGGCGAATCGAGCCGCGACTATCGTCACGCGATTCCCACGGCGCGCTACGGCATCGCGCCCACCGGGATTCATCCGCCCGCGTTCGAGCCGGCGTCGGAACATCCCGGCGAAATTTGGGACGGCGTGGCGCGGCTCGACGCGCGCGGCGAAGGTCCGATCTTTCTGTTCCGACCGGCGGCATGCCGCGCGGCGTTTTTCCAGTTGCGGATTCCCTGGGTCGATCACGCCGCGCGCTATCGCGTCACGGATGCCACGAACGATCGCGCGCTGGGCGAGTTCGCCGGCGAGGAGTTGATCGCGCGCGGCGTGGAGATTCACATTGCGGAACCATCGCGCGCGGCGGTTCTCGTTCTGCGACGCGTGGAGCGGTGACGCCACTTGCGTCCCTTTGCTTAGCGCAATATAATGGCTTTGCACGGCACAAGACTGCAATGAACCCCCAACGTCCTTGAATCTGTGATGTGACCTTGGGGTGAAGGCGCAATAACAATGGCAGTTACCCTGGTCCTTCGCACGGACGCCGACGGTCGCCTCGTTTCCTCGCTCGACGATCAAGCGTTAGTTTCCACGCCGCTTGACACTTTGCCTTCTCTCGCTCGCCTGCAAGCCGATACCTTCCCTCTGGGCAAGACACTCACTGCCGCGCTAGGCGGTCAAGTCTTGATCGATCATCTCGACGCCGACCCCGACCGCGTGCTGCTCCTCGATTGCGACGCGCGCGCGGACGCGGTCGCGTGGGAGTACGCCGCGCTAGCCGACAATCAACTGCTTGCCGCGCAGTACGGCTTGCTGCGGCTGATCGATCGCGCCGCGCCGCCGCCGGCAATCGACGGGCGACCACAAGAAGCTCGTCCTGAGCATAGCGAAGGATCGCCCCTACAATTTATCGCGCTCGCCGCCGATCCGCTGGTCGACGAACACGGCAACCCGCGCGAGGGCTATCGGCTGGAGGTGGAGAACGAACTGCGCGGGATTCGTCGCGCGCTGCAAGACAGCGGCGTCGCCTTGCAAGCGCAGCGCGTTCCGCCGACCAAGGCGCATCTCCAGCGCGCGCTCCGCCGCGGTCCGGCGATCTTGCATCTGACCTCTCACGGCGATGTGGTCGAGACCGACAACGGTCCAATGGCGCTGTTGCTGCTGGAAGACGACAACGGCGGCGAAGACCGGCTGCTCGGTCGCGATCTGGTCGTGATGCCGCCGCGCGGCGTGCTGCGCCTCGTGCTGCTGAGCGCGTGCCGCACAGACGAACGCGGCGACGCGCGCATCGCCCGCGCGCTCGTCCAGAGCGGCGTGCCGTTCGCCATTGGAATGTTAAGCACATTCCCCGACCGATTCAGCGAGCCGCTCGCCGTCGCGTTGTACGAGACCGCGCTGACGCCGGGGCAATCGCTGGCGGAGGCGCTGCGGCAAGCGCGGATCGCGCTGCTGCCGGAACCGGCGACGTTCGGTCTGCCGGTGGGCTATGCCGCGCGCGACGGCTGGCTGCCGCTGCCGCTCACGCGCGGCGCGCCGGAGGCGCCGGGGCTGGGCTTGCCGGGCAGCGCAGAACTCACCGGCGCCGTCCAGCCGCCGCGCCCGCTCCTCGGACGCAACGGCGAATTGCACGCGCTCGCGCGCCTCTATTCCAACAAGCACAAAGTCGTGACCGTGAACGGCGCCGGCGGGATGGGCAAGACCGCGCTTGCCGCGAGTTTTGCCGAACGCTTTGCGTGGCGCTGGCGTGAAGGCGTCCGCGCGATCAGTTTTGCAAGCGACGTGGTGAACGCGGGAACGTTCCGCGGCGCGCTGCTGCGCGCGCTGCGCGGCGACGCGGAGGCGCGGCGATTGGCGGACGCAAGCGCGGACGATCAAACGGCGGCGGTCTTAGCCGCGCTGCGCGATTGGGACGGGTTGGTGTTGATCGATAATTACGAATCCGTCCTGCAAGGTCTTGCCGAGAAAGACCCCGAAGCGCAAGCCGTGCACCGCTTGGCGGCGCAGATGGCGGAGGGCGGCGCGGTCCTGCTGCTCACGAGCCGCGAACAGCCGACGGGATTGCGGGGCGAGACGCTTTTCCCGAAGGTGGACGAGCCGCTCGGCGGTTTGCGCTGGGCTGCCGCTGCCGAACTCTTCTTCCAGCACAGCACAAGAGCGAACGGCAGCCGCGACCAGCATCGCCAGTTGGCAGCCGACATTGCGCGTGCGACCGAAGGGTATCCGCTGGCGATCACGCTGCTTGCCGGCGAGTACGACGTCAGCCAGGTCAAGCCAGCAGATTTTCTGGCGAATTGGGGCGAGGAACTCGCCCACGCCGAGCGCGCTGGATTGGCAGGACATCACCGGACGTTCAGGGTTGCCTTCGAGCGCAGTTACAGCCACCTCAGCTCTGACGAGCAAACGCGCCTGCGCGCCTTGAGCGTGTTTGCGTTCCCGTTCTTTGCCGAGGGTGCGGCGATGGTGTGGGGCGATGATGGAGGACCGCTTCGCGAGACGGAGGATGAAGGACGAACGACGGATGAGCGGTTGGCGTGGGTGCGTGAAGAGTTGGGAGGGCTGACGCGGCGAAATTTGCTGGAAGTGGACGGCTACTTTGCGGACAAGACGCCGGCGACTTTTCGCTTTCAACCCGCGCTGCGGCAAGAAGCGGCGCGGCGCGTGCGCGACGACGAGCGCGCCTCATTCGCGGCGGGTAACGCGGCGTACGCGGATTGGTTTGTCAATTACGCGCGGAGTGAAATTGGAAAGCAGCCCGCGATCGCGCGGTTGGCGCAGCAAGCGGCGAGCGAACTGATCGCGCAGGTGGACGCGCAGCCGGCGGATAGACTGGCGCGCTATTGTTGGTTGTTGGGGACGATCTTGCAACAGTTCGGACGCAATAAGGATGCCGATCAAGTGCTGGTGCGCGGTATGGCGAGCGCGTCAACTCAAGGGGACAACGTCAGCCGAGAGCGCATTCTTTTTCAACAAGCGCGTCTTTCCGTTTTGCGTGGTGATTTGGATCGCGCGCTGAGCCAGTACAAAGAAGCGGCTGATTTAGCGAAAGCGGAGAAAAACGAAGGCGAGTACGGCACCATCCTGCATCAAATGGCGGGGGTGTGGGTGACGCGGGGCGCGCTCGACCGAGCGATGGCGTTGTATGAGCAGTCGCTCCAGATTCAAGAGCAACTGGGCGACCTGAAAGGCAAGTCGGCGACGCTGCATCAAATGGCGGGGGTGTGGGTGACGCGGGGCGCGCTCGACCGAGCGATGG
>JBBIJS010000198.1:0-5598 GCA_037445855.1 Chloroflexota bacterium
CGAATCGACACGAAAAATAATTCGCGAAGATTCGCGAGATTCGCGGAACTGCGAAGCGCTACGGCGAGCGCTCTCTACCTTTCGCTTTTGCCTTTTCACTTTTGACTTGTCTCAATTCTTCCAACTCGTGATGTCCCTCGTCCTCCATCGCCTTTTGCCATTCCGGGCGCGGGTCTTGCGCGTCGAGCATCGCGCGGATTTCCAGAATCTGATCGCGCAGCAGCGCGGCTTTCTCAAACTCCCATTTCTGCGCGGCGTCTTTCATTTGCTTCTCCAGTTCGGCGATCAACCGCGCGCCTTCGGACTTTGGGATCTCGCCCAAGCCGTGTCCTGAGCCGGTCGCAGGACCGCCGGTTGTGTACTCCGCGCGCGGTTCCGCGGCGACGCGCACGCGCTCGGTGAGGTCGCGCACTTCCTTGACGATGCCGACCGGCTCGACGCCGTGCGCCTGGTTGTGCTCCGCCTGAATCTTGCGGCGGCGATTCGTCTCGTCGATCGCGCGCGTCATCGAGTTGGTCCTGTTGTCGGCGTACATAATCACCTTGCCGCTTACGTGCCGCGCCGCGCGCCCAATCGTCTGGATCAGCGCCTGCTCGCTCCGCAAGAATCCTTCCTTGTCCGCGTCGAGGATCGCGACGAGCGAGACTTCCGGCAGATCGAGTCCCTCGCGCAGCAGGTTGATGCCGACGATCACATCGTAGACGCCCAGCCGCAGGTCGCGCAGAATCTCGATGCGTTCCAGCGTTTGCACTTCCGAGTGAAGGTAATGCACTTTGATATTCAACTCGTGCAGATAATCGGCGAGGTCTTCCGCCATCCGCTTCGTCAGCGTCGTCACCAGCACGCGCTCGTGACGTTCGGTGCGCTTTCTGATCTCGGCGACCAGGTCGTCCACCTGACCCTTGATCGGTCGCACGATCACTTCGGGATCGATCAAGCCGGTCGGGCGGATGATTTGCTCGACGACTTGCTGGCTGATCTTCAACTCGTACGCGGCGGGCGTCGCGCTGACGAAGACGACTTGCCGGAGTTTCGTTTCAAACTCCTCGAACTTGAGCGGACGATTGTCGAGCGCACTAGGCAGGCGGAAGCCGTAATTGACCAGCGTCTCTTTGCGCGCGCGGTCGCCGTTGTACATTCCGTGAATCTGCGGCACACTCATATGCGACTCGTCGATGAACATCAGGAAATCGTCCGGGAAATAATCGAGCAGCGTCCACGGCGGCGAGCCGGGTTCGCGCTGCGCGAGCGGTCGCGAATAGTTTTCGATGCCGCTGCAGTAGCCGACTTCACGCAGCATTTCCAGATCATACTTGGTGCGCTGTTCGATGCGCTGCGCCTCTAGCAATTTGCCTTCCGCGTTGAAACGTTTGACTTGATCTTCCATCTCGCGCTCGATGTCTTGAATCGCGACGGCGAGTTTGTCCTGCGGCGTAATGAAATGCTTGGCGGGGTAGATGTCGATGGACGCGTGCTCGATCAGCACTTCGCCGGTCGTCGTGTCGATCTCGACGATGCGGTCGATCTCGTCGCCGAAGAACTCGACGCGGTACGCCGTCTGTCCGTACGCCGGCGCGATCTCGATGGTGTCGCCGCGCACGCGGAACTTGCCGCGCCCCAGATCGAAATCGTTGCGCTCGTAATGAATCTCGACCAGATGCCGGAGCACGCGGTCGCGGTTGCGCGTCTCGCCCTTCTTCAGCGACATGACCACTTTGCCGTAATCGATGGGCGAGCCAAGTCCGTAGATGCACGACACCGACGCGACGATGATGACGTCGCGCCGCGACAGCAGCGACGAGGTCGCCGCGAGGCGTAATCGATCGATCTCTTCGTTGATGCTGGAATCTTTTTCGATGTAGAGGTCTTGCTTCGGCACGTACGCTTCGGGCTGATAATAGTCGTAGTACGAAACAAAGTACTCGACCGCGTTGTGCGGAAAGAATTCGCGGAACTCGGAGTACAACTGCGCGGCGAGCGTCTTGTTGTGCGCGATGACGAGCGTGGGGCGCTGCACCTGCTCGATGATCTCCGCCATCACGAAGGTCTTGCCGGTCGCCGTCGCGCCGAGCAGCGTCTGAAATTTGTCGCCGCGCTTGATTCCATCGATCAGTTTTTCGATGGCGGCGGGCTGATCGCCCGTGGGTTGGAATGGGGAAACTAGTTTTAGCTCGGGCATATCAATACAACCACCAATCGAATGAAACGAAGGAATAGGACTTGCTATCGACCCCGGTGATTCTTACCACCGCCGTTCGGTTCGTGCCGGTGAACACGCAGTAATACTTTGTCACTTGCGGGTTAGCCACGCCGTTCGCCAAGGAAGAAATGTAACTCGTGCAACCCTCGTACGCGCTGCCTTGTGGATTCGCGTTCATCATTCCCGCGTGGTTGACAGCTCGGAGCGTGTTGGTCCACCACTGGACGTCCGCGTTGGATGGGCACGTGTAGAACTCGACGCCGGATGGGATCGGCTGATACGCCGGACTCTCAAAGTCGAAGCAGTCTTGCTGCTGCAGCGTTACGCCTGTCCCGGTTGCCGCCGACGCTCTGATCATCGAAAAATTCAACGCGGCGGTCTGACCCGCTACGACTGTCACCGTGGCTTGCTGGTCGATGTACCCCGGCGCGCTCACGCTGACGGTATAGGTCCCCGGCGATAGAGAAGGAAATGAATAGACCCCGTTGTCTCCGGTGGTCGTCGAACCGCCGGCAATCTGCACGACGGCTTTGTAGAGCGGAGACCCATCGGCGGCGCGGGTGACATTTCCTTTCAGCGCGCCCGGCAGTGGCGTGGGCGAGATGCGCGTGGGCAGCAGTGTGAGTGTCGGAGCAATTGTAGGTAGCGGTGCGCTCGTGGGCAGTGGAATCGGTGTCGGCGCAAGCGTCGCCGGCACGGGTCGCGCTTTGACGTTGATCAGAATGTCGCGCCGCGCGCCGGCGCCGCCTCCCGCGACGAGTGCATACGCTGTGGTCTGCGCTGGACACACCTGCATTCGATCGATCGGCGCGACGGGCTGTCCGTTCAACTCCACCCACGCCGCCGCGTGGACTTGCCAGTTCAACACCGCGCACTCGCCGGCAAATAGATTGACGCGGTCGGCGGCGAAATCGATCTGAATCTGCGCGACGGAAGTTGGCACGGGTGGTGGTCCGGGCAGGATGGCGATGATCACAACAATCGCGATCACCAGCGCGATCAAACCGGTTACCAGAAACGCGATCAAGCCCCACAGCCAGCCCGGCGTGCCGCCGGTGGCTGGTCGCCCGGTGGTCGGCGGCGGCAACCCGCCCCCGCCCAAGCCGAGGTCGTCCAGAAACTCGCGCCCGCCGGCGGTGACGAAAAGTTTATCGACCTGTGTTCCCAAAAGTTCCGCGTGGTTCAAGTTCGCAATGACTTGGGCGAATTCATCCGGGGTGAGCGCGAGTTCGCCCTGCAAGCCGGCGCGCGTCGTCTCGCCAATTTCGTTGACGAACGCCAGGACGAAGAGCGCGGTGGGATCGTCCAGGATAACGGCGAGGGGTCGTTTCTGTTTGAAAAGTTCGAGCAGATTATAATCACGCGGCTGAGTGGGAGGCGGCATCATGCCACCTCCCGCTGGACGGTCTTTCTCCTCTGTTGGGTCGTCTCTTCGTAGTGCGCCAGCCGCTGCAACGCGTCGACCTTCTTCATAATTTTCGTAAGCAGGTGGCACTCGACGATGTCTTCAGGGTACTTGTACGTCTTGACGTTGTCGTAAACGTCGTTCAGGTCTTTCAGCGCGCCGCGGTACGAGTAGCCGTCCTTCGCCGCTGCGTCGATGAAAATCAGCATCTTGAAGTTGACGACGCGCGAGGGAGCAAAGTCGTGCACTTCGGCAACCGAGCCGTACGACGCGTCCATCACGACGATCAAGTCGGCGGACTGCGCCTGCGCAAACTCGATCGCTTTCAGCGACTGCCCCGGCGTCTTCACCGCGCGTTCCAATTCCTCGCTGAAGAAAGCCGCGTGTCCGCGCCGGCGCAATTCGTCGCGGATCTGCTGACGTTTCGCGAAGACGCGCTTGCCATACTCATCGTGCGCGCCCGCGCCGGGTCCCCACACCAAGATCATCAACACCGTTTGCTTGACGGCAGTGAGATACTTTTCGTACTTGGGCTTGAAGCGTTGGTTGAAGGATTGCTTGGCACGCGGACTGAGAGGAACGTTTTGAACCGTCGCCATCGGTTGCTCCTTTCGCCTACCGTAGATTGAACGTAGAACGAAATGCCGATTGTCGATAGAACCGTCTGCGTGTGCCGCGGGTTGGAGAGCGGCGCAGCGATTTCACAGCATCCGCTGCCGCGCCGGCGCCCTTACCGCCCCAACGGTGTCACCGTTGCGCCTGGAGCGGAGGTGCTCACGCGCGTGGGGGTCAATGACTGGGTCACGGTCGCGGCGCGCGCCGGCGTCAGTTCGAGCGGCGCTTGTTTCTGCGTGATGCTCGCGCCGTAGAGCGCGGCGATGAAGAGCAGCACGATCGTCGCCAACGCGATGCCCGCGCCGGTCGCCATCGCGGAGACGCGATCCCATTTGATCAAAGGCGGCGGCGCGGCCACGCTGGCTGCCGGCGGCGACGCCGGAAAGCCGAGACTGTTCAAAAAATGTTCGCCGAACCCGGTCGTCTCGATCATCCCGCCGGCTTTGATCAACATCTCCGCGCGCTCCAGCGCCTCAATGTGTTGAGCCAACTCGACGTTCGGGAAGGTCAAATCATTCCGCAGTTCTGCGAGCGTGGTTCGGTTGAGGTGGTTGACGAATGCCAAGACCAACAGCGCGACGGGATCATTCAGCACATCGATCTCGTTGCGATGTTCGCGATAGAGTTCAAGCAAGTTGTAGCGAAAAGGTTGGACGTTGCCCTGCGGGCGCGCGGCGCCGAAAGTGTAATCTTCCGACCGCAGTCCCCAGCGGCTGGCGCTCTGCAGGGCGCGGTATTTCACCATCTGCATCAAATTGATCTTCGCCGCAATTTTTTTCAGCAAGGTGTTCCGGCTGGGTTCCTCTTTAGGATCAAACGTATCGATGTTGTTGTAGCGGGCTTGCATCTCTGCGAGCGCGCGGGCGTACAGATTGTGATCCGGCGCGGCTTGATCGATGAACAAGAGCATCTTGGCGTCGGCAAGCCGGAATTCGACGAAATGATTCACACCGCCAATGACGCCATACAGCGACTGCACGACGACGATGAGATCGGCGGCTTCGCTTTGAAGAAATTCCACGCCCTTGCGGGAAGCCGCCGTGACGGGGACGCCCAATTGCTCGCTGAAGAAGGCGGTGTGCCCCAGACGCTCCAGCTCCGCGCGAATCTCCTGCCGCCGCTGCGACCAATCGTGCGAACGGTGCCGCGGTCCCCACAACATGACCACCAGGGGCGTTCGGCAGACTGCGCCGACGACCGAATCATAGACCGGGCTGAAAAGCTGGGTGTGAAATCTCTGCGCACGTGGGCTGAGTCGCAACGTCTTCGGTAATCGAACCGGCACAGCGCGCCTCCTTTGGCTCTCCCTCGCATAGGGTCATCTATTGCAACAGTCTGATTATAAAACAGGTTGACCGATTAAGCAACCTATCGTTTT
>JBBIJS010000199.1:0-2197 GCA_037445855.1 Chloroflexota bacterium
AGCGCGATGGCGGTACTGTCGGCGAGCGTGAGGCAGCAGAGTTTGCGCTGGATGCCATCGGCTTTTTCTTTGATGAGCGCGTCGCGCCCGATAAAGTTTCCTTTGTCGAGTTTGACCGCAAAGCCCATTCCGGCTTCGTACGGCGAGTAATCGGGGCTGATGTCCGCGCTCCAGTAGCGATAGCCCTTTTCGAGCCGCAGCGAATCGATCGCGCGATAGCCGGCGGCAACAACGCCGTCTGACTGTCCCGCTTCCCACAACACATCCCACAATCGCTGACCGTACTCCATCGGGCAATAGAATTCCCAGCCCAGTTCGCCGACGTACGTCACGCGCACCGCCAACGTCGGCACATCGCCGACCGCGATGTTCTGCGCGGTCATGTACGGAAACGCCGCGTTCGACACATCGGCTTTCGTCACGCGCTGCAAGATTGCGCGCGCTTGTGGTCCCCACAAACCGAGGCACGCGTACTGCGACGTGACATCTTCGATCACTACAGATTCATCCGGCATGTTGAGACGAATCCACGAGCGATCATGCTCGCCGAACGCGGTGCCGGTGACGATGCGGAAGCGGTCTTCCGCGAGCCGCGTCACAGTGAAATCGCATTCGATGCCGCCGCGCGGGTTGAGCATCTGCGTGTAGACGACGCTGCCCACCGGTTTATCGATGTCGTTGTCGCAGAGGTACTGCAGCGCGGCGAGCGAACCCGCGCCGCGCACCTCGAATTTGCTGAACGACGTTTCGTCGAATAAGCCGGCGCGCTCGCGCGTGCCGATGTGTTCCGCTTCGATGGCAGGCGAATAGTGTTTTGCGATCCAGCCGCGCGGATGGAAGACGGAAGACGGATGACCGACGACGGAAGTTTTATCCTCCGTCCTGCGTCCTTCGTCCTCCGTCGCATTTGATTCAAACCAATTCGGTCGCTCCCAGCCGGACTTTTCGCCAAAGCTTGCGCCGAGTTCTTTCAGGCGATAGTACGCCGGCGAGAGGCGCAGCGGGCGCATCGATTCGCGCTCTTCGTTGGGATAGTGAATGTCGTAATACTTGCTGTACGTTTCGATCGTGCGCGCGACAGTGTACTTTTGGCTCGCGTAGTTGTTGCCAAAACGCCGCAGATCGAGCCGCCACAGATTCCATTCCGGGTGTCCATCGATGATCCACTCCGCCATCGCCTTGCCGATGCCGCCCGCGCTCGCGAGTCCGTGCGCGCAGAATGCCGCGGCGACCCAGAACCCTTTCACGGTCGTCGGTCCCAGCAAAAATTCCGCGTCGGGCGTGAATCCTTCGGGACCGTTGAGCAGCATATTGACTTCCGCCTGTTCGATGATCGGCGTGCGCTTGATGAGACTCTCCATCAACGGTTGGAAACGATCCCAGTCCGGCGGCAAGAGTTTGTTGTTGAAATCCTGCGGGATGCCGTCGAGTCCCCACGGCTTGGGCAATCGCTCGTATCCACCCGCGATCAAGCCGCCGACTTCTTCGCGCCAGTAGACGAGATTGTCCGGGTCGCGCATCGTCGGCAAATTCTTCGGCATACCGGGAATCGGGCGCGTGATGAGGTAGAGGTGCGCCATCGGCGTGACCGGCAGATACAATCCGACCTTCGCGGCGATCTCGCCTGCCCACTGTCCGCCGGCGTTCACGACGATTTCCGTTTGGATCGTGCCGCGATCGGTGACGACCGCGCTGACGCGACCGTTCTTCAGTGTGATCGACTGCACACGCGTCTGGGTGAGAATTTGCGCGCCGAATTTTTTCGCGCCTGCCGCGAGCGCGTACGTCAAGCCGCTCGGATCGACCATGCCGTCAGTCGGCAAATAGACCGCGCCGAGCACGCCTTCGGGGTTCATGATCGGAAAGAGTTTTTGCGCCTCTGGCGTGCTGATGAGTTCGAGCGGCAAGCCGAACGAGCGCGACAGCGCGACCTGCCGCTTTAATTCCTCCAGTCGCTCCGGCGAAGACGCGAGCCGCAGACTGCCCACCTCGCGCCAGTTCGGATCATACTCGGTTTCGACTTTCAATTTGCGGTACAGATCGACGCTGTACCGAATCATCTTCGTCAGGTTGACATCGGTCCGGAGTTGACCGACGAGACCTGCCGAGTGAAACGTCGAGCCGCTGGTGAGTTCGCTGCGCTCGACGATGACGACATCGCGCCAGCCCATTTGCGCGAGATGATACGCGATGCTGG
>JBBIJS010000199.1:2297-5591 GCA_037445855.1 Chloroflexota bacterium
CTCCGCCATCCGCGCGAAATGCTTGTCCGCGTACGCGCGAAAATCGAAATCGAGTTTGGAGATGCCGATCTGTACCATGCCCCACATCGCCTCGCGGCAATCGGATGCGATCTTCATCAGCTGGTGCCGCGCCAAGCGCCGCGGCGCTACCTCACCAAAATAGCATTCGAGCAGGGAATGATCCTGCTCGTCGTTGAAACTGTGATGCACCGCAAAGTTAGCGAGGTCGAACGCGGGGTCGCCCATGCCCGCGTATTCCCAATCGAGAATGCGAATCGCGCCATCATCAAGAAAATTCTCATTGAGCAAATCGTTGTGACAGAGGCGCGGCGTGAATGGGTCGCGCAGAAACGCGGCTTGAATCTCGCGCAGTCGCGCCATCAGCCAATCAAAGTTGTCGGGGAACGCGACGTTGTACCGCCGCGCAATCGCCGTGTAATCTTCCACGGTACGAAAGGGCGAGAACGTACCTGGAATCGCGGGCAACGCGTGGATGCGCTTGAGCGTCTCGGCGACGCGGCGAATATTTTCCGGCTTGCCGATCTCCTCGCGCAGCAGCGAGCGACCGCGCACGAACCGCGTAACGAGATAGCCCTCGGGTTCGATAAAGTACACGACTTCCGGCGCGACGCCGATGCGCGCCGCGGCTTCATTCGCCGCGCGTTCGTGTTCGCGGTTGATACCGAGCAGCGCGGTATTCTCGCCGCCGATGCGCAGGACGAACGACTCGCCGCCGACATCGACGCGGAAATTCTGGTTGGTGATTCCGCCGCCGAGCGGCGCGGTTTTCAGATTGCGCGCGCCGCGCCACATCGGTACGCGCGCGAGGGCTTGATCGAGTGAGAGACCCATAAGAGACGGAGGACGGACGACCGACGACGGGACTTTTCCGTCATCCGTCATCGGTCATCCGTCAGTTTATCGCGCCATAGATGGCAGCACGAGGTAATCGATCCAGTTCCGCAATTCCTGCTGCCGAATCTGCTTGGTGAGAATATCGTCGCCGATCTTGAGCATCTCGCGTAATTTCTTGTCGTCGGGATGCTGATACAACTGCATCATGTTCGCGGCGAGCTGCTCGACCTCTTCTTGTTTCTTGAAAAACCCTTCATTCGTCAGCGGCTCTTTGCGCGCGATGAGCAGACGCGCCATTTCATAGAGATTGTACTCGGGATGGTACTGCGTCGCCCAGAAGCTACCTTTGCCGTGTTTCACCGCGAGCGACTGCACGTTCGAGTGCGCGTTCGACGCGAGCAGCGTGCCGCCTTCCGGAATCCGCGTCACGATGTCGAGGTGCATGATGAATCCGTCGAACTGCGCGGGCTTGCCCTTGTAGAGCGGATGCTGCTTGCCCGCGTCGGTCAGATGAATATCGCGCGCGAACGCCCACTCGCGCCCTTTCGGATTTTTTTGCACTTCCCCGCCCGCCGCGACCGCCGCCATCTGCACGCCCCAGCAGCTGCCGTACTGCGGCTTGCCCACGTCGTAGATCGCGCGCGAAAATTCGATCTGGCGCGTGACGCGCGGCTCATCGTGATAGATCGTCAGGTTCGATCCCGTCCAGATATACGCATCGTACGATGACAAATTCGTACCGCTCGGCAGCGCGGCGTCGAGATCGGCAATATACAGCGTGTCGATTTTTGCGTTCGGCACGTACTCTTTCAAAAAGTCGACGTACATTTCGTGCGCCTGCTTCATCCCGGCTTCCGCTAGCACGTCGCGGTTCGGTTTGGGATAACCGTTGATGACGCAGATGGCGAGAGGTTCTTTAACAGTCACACTGTCTCCTTTGGAGGTGGTTAGATGGTTGGGTCGTTAGGTTGTTGGGACGAACTACCGAACCATCCAACAACCTAACCACCGAATTTATTCGTTCGCGATAAACACACTCTTGTATTCGCTGTAATGTTCCAGCGCGACCATGCCCTGCTCGCGCCCGACGCCGCTTTGCTTGACGCCGCCGAATGGCGCTTCGATGTGCACGCTGCTGCTGCTGTTGACCGAGATCAGCCCGGTTTCAAACGCGCGCACCACGCGCATGGCTCGTCCAATATCGCGCGTCCAGATGGAACCCGACAAACCGTAATGGCTGTCGTTCGCGATCCGCACCGCGTCTTCTTCCGTGTCGAACGGCATCATCGCGACGACCGGTCCGAAGATTTCTTCCTGCGCGATTCGCATCTGCGGCTTTACATCGACGTAGACCGCCGGCATCAAGTAGCTGCCTTTGGCGAGCGCGCCTTCTTTCGGAATGTCTCCGCCGATCAAACGCCGCGCGCCTTCCGCGTCGCCGATCGCGATGTACTGGGCGACCGTCTGCCGATGCTGCGGCGTGATGAGCGGTCCCATCTCGGTTGCTGCATCCGCGGTGTCGCCGACCTTGATCGTCTTGACGCGCTGGACGAATCGATCGACGAATTCGTCGTAGATCGGGCGCTGGATCAAAAAGCGGCTGCGCGAGCAGCAGTCCTGCCCGGCGTTGTCGTACACCGACCAGAGCGACGACTCGACGCACGTATCGAGATTGGCGTCCGCGAAAATAATGTTCGCCGATTTGCCGCCGAGTTCGAGCGAGACGCGCTTGATGCCGTCCGCCGCAAGCTTCATGATCTGCGCGCCGACTTGCGTCGATCCAGTCAGCGAGATTTTACGGACGAGCGGATGCTGCACCAGCGCGGGACCAGCAAGTGCGCCGGGACCGGGCAGCACATTGAACACGCCTTCAGGCAAACCGGCTTGGAGGCACAGCTCGCCGAACGCGAGCGCGGTGAGCGGCGTCACGCTCGCCGGCTTCAAGACAACCGTGTTGCCCATCGCCAGCGCGGGCGCGATTTTCCACGCGGCGATCATCAGCGGAAAGTTCCACGGCGTGATGAGCACACACACACCGAGCGGTTCGTGGAACGTCATTAAGGTTCCATCTTTCGACCCGGGAATCGTCTGTCCGTGAAATTTGTTCACCGCGCCGGCGTAATACTCGAACGTGTTCGCGACGCTTTCGAGTTCCCAACTCGTCGCGGAAATCGGCTTGCCGCCGTTCTGCGATTCGAGTTTCCGAAATTTGTCGAGGTTGGCGCGCATGAGGTCGGCGATGCGCTGGAGCAATCGCCCGCGGTCGCGCGAATTCATCTTGCGCCACGCGCCGTCGGCGAAACGCTCGTGCGCGACGCGCACCGCGCGATCGGCGTCTTCCGCGGTTGCCCGCGCGACGCGCGCGATCACTTCTCCGTTTGCCGGATTGTAAATGTCCGCCGTCTTGCCGTCTGCGCTCGCGACGCGCTTGCCGTCGAT
>JBBIJS010000200.1:0-5554 GCA_037445855.1 Chloroflexota bacterium
TGTCTACTTGTTTCCCTGGATACTTGTTTACTGGCTCGGCTCAATCGTCACCTTCGCCGTCATATTCCAGCGCAAGCGCGCGTCCTGTTGATCGGGCGTGATGATGACGGTGTACACGATGTCGCCTTGACGGTTCGTGCCAAACGCTTTGATCGCCGTGACTTTCCCGTTCAATGCAAGGTCGGGAATGGCATCGAAGCTGAGCGTCGCCGCGTTACCGGCTTGAACCTTGACGACATTCAATTCAGTCAGGTCGGTCGTTTCAACCTGCCAGTTTGAAAAGTCAGCCAGCTGCACGACCGGCGCGCCGGGTGTTGCCTCTTCGCCCAATTTCACGTCTAGACTCGCGATCGTGCCGGCGAACGGCGCATGCAGTTCCGTGTCCGCCAGCGCGGCTTGGGCGCGGGTTAGGTCGGCTTGCGCGGCGGCGATCCCGGCGTCGGCGGAGGCAAGGTCTGCCGCCGTGGGTCCTTTCATCAGCGAATCCAGCCGCGCTTTTGCCGCGGCGTAATTGTTGGCGGCTTGCTCGAGCGCCAGCGTCGTCGGCAACATGCCAACCTGCGGGTTGCTCGCGCCGCCCGCGCGATCGTACACGGCTTGGGCGGCTTTCTGCGCGGCATTGGCGTTCGCCAGATCAGCTTGCGCGGCAATCACCAGGTTCTGATCGGGCGGTTCATTTAATTTTTGCCGCGCGGCTTGGGCGCGCTGCAGGTTCGCCTGCGCTTGGGCGACGGCGGCTTTGGGCTGCGCCGCGGCGAGGCGCAAGATCACCTGGTTCGCGTCGACGTGATCGCCTTCGCTGACCAGCAATTCGGCGACGATGCCGGCGCTGGGCACGCTGAGCGCCGCGCGGTTTACCGGCGTCACTCGCCCCTGAGCAATAATTCTCTCGCTCGCCGACACCCCTGGGCTGGATAAAGCCGCGGACGGCGTGGGTTTTGCAGGAGTCGGCGGCGCGCTGCAGCCGGCGATCGTCGCAACAATTAGCCAACCCAGCAGCGCGCGGAGCACTGTTGTTCTCTTCATGGTTTACCTCTTAAGCGGCGAGCGCTCGTAGTTTGCTGGCAACAGCTTCGTTATTGCGATCGTCCTTCGCGTCCAAGCGCGTCTCGTTCACGATCTTGCCGTCTTTGAGAAACACGATGCGGTCGGCGTGAGCGGCGATCCGCGGATCATGCGTCACCATAAAGACGGCGCGGCCCCATTCTTTGGCGACTTGGGCGAGGAGCGCGGCAATTTCGTCGGACGCGCGCGAATCCAGATTCCCGGTCGGCTCGTCGGCGAGGACGAGCATGGGGTCTGTGACCAGCGCACGCGCAATCGCGACGCGCTGTTGCTGTCCCGCTGATAACTGGTCGGGGCGATTGCCTAGCCGCTCGCCGAGTCCAACCTTTCGCAGCCACTCGGTTGCTTTTTGCTTCGCCGGCGCGCTGTTCTTGCCGTCGAGGATCAGCGGCAGCGCGACATTCTCGATCGACGAGAGAATCGGTATCAGGTTGAAAAACTGGAACACGAAACCGATCCTGCGGCGGCGAATCTGCGTGAGCGCATTATCGGATAGCGTGGAGAGCGAGCTGCCGTCAATCATCACGCTCCCTTCCGTCGGACGATCCAGTCCGCCGAGCAGGTGCAGCAGCGTGGACTTGCCGCAGCCGCTCGGTCCCATCACGGCGACAAATTCGCCGGGGTTCACGCTCATCGTCACGTGGTCGAGTGCGACCACGGCGGCTTCGCCTTTGCCGTACACTTTCGTCAGATTCTCAGTTTGAATAAGTGGCATGGGGACTCCTAATTTATGATTTTCGATTTAGGATCTATGATTCATCGCGCCGCGAGTAAATCCTAAATCATGCCTCTGAAATTCTAGATTTTCTTCGGTCGCCCGCGCGGCTTGGTTTCCGGCTCGGGCAGGGGCTGGCGCTTGATCTCGTCGAGCCGCGCTTCGGTCATATCGAGCCAACGCAAATCGGCTTCCAAGTGCATTGCCGCCTTGTCGATCAGCAGAATCCGCGCGAGTTCTTTTTTCGGATCGACGCGGCTGCGTTGGACGGTAAGCGTATGCAGTTCTTGAAAAAGGTGCGTGCGTTGAGTGTGAATCAGTTGATGGGGATCGGCGGCGTCCGCGACTAGCCCCAGCATCAACTTGATGTAGAATTCGTCGCGCTGATGCTCGGAGGCGATACTGGCATCAAACCACTCGCGGAGCGTCTGGAGTCCCTCCGCGGTGATGGCATAGATACGCTTTTCGGGTCCGGCGTCTTGCTCGATCGAATCCTCGGCAACGAGTCCGCTCTTTTCAAGACGCGCGAGCGTCGTGTAGATTTGCGCCGGCTTGACGTCCCAATTCTCTTCGCCACCGACCACCGCCTCAAACGCCGCGCGCAACTCGTACCCGTGTCGTGGACGCTGAGCAAGCAGACCTAAAACGGCATGGCGAACAGACATCGCGGCTCCAGTCCAAATTTAACTAGACTACCAGTTCTTAGATACATGCGAAACTATACACCAGGTTACTAGTTTTGTCAAGAATGAAAAACGCCTTGTTTTTACGGGTGGATTTGAATGCCGTTTCTCGGTTCATCGGCAAACGAACGGGCGCGTCCGTCCATTGCCCTACCGCCACAACACGCGCTTTACCAAATCCGGGCGATTGCTCGTGATGCTGTCCACGCCCATCGCGATAAACCGGAGCATCTCCGCTTCCGAGTCCACCGTCCACACATCCACCATCATTTTCCGATTGTGCGCCTGCTGAACGAGTTGCGGCGTGAGCAAATCCTTGTTCACGCCGATCCCATCCGCGAAACTTGCGACGTCGCCGATCACCGCTGCCGGTTGGTCAAGGTCGTGGCTGCGAAAATAATCGTACGTGAACAGCGCGGTCGTCTTGAGTTGCGGATCGATCGCGCGCACGCGCTGTAGTGTGTCGAACTCGAACGCCATAATGCGCACGCGGCCGAGCATTCCGCGCGCGGCAATCGCGTCGATCACTTTCTGCTCGATGCCGGGGTAGCGCCGGTTGTCCGCGGTCGCTTTGATTTCGATTTCGAGTTGCACGCTCGTCGGTTGGGCAAGCTCGAGCACTTGCGCGAGTGTCGGAATAACTTGCCGCTCCGTCGCGCCGGCGTACTTCGCCGCCGCGTTGAACGACTGGAGCTGCGCGAGCGTGAAATCGGCGACGCGTCCCGCGCCGTCCGTCGTCCGATCGATCGTCGCGTCGTGGATGACGACGGGCACGCCGTCCTTCGTCAGATGGACGTCCATTTCCAGGAAATCCGCGCCAAGTGCGACGCCGTTGCGGAACGCCGCGAGGGTGTTTTCCGGCGCGAGCGCCGCGCCGCCGCGATGTGCGCTGATCAGAATCGTCGGGGCGGCTGCCGGCGATGGCGCGCGCAGCGCGTTCGACGTCGCGGGCGGGCTGCACGCGGCAAGAAGAAAAAGGATGATTGTAAGCGAGAATTTCCTCATCGCGATCCTGCAACGAAAAACCTGGAAGGTCTTGGCAAGACCTTCCAGGTCTCGTGAATCGATCCACGGTTTGACGATTCGACTATTTGACGGTCTGGTTGTACTGCACGATCGCCTGCGTCACGTCGGAGTTGGCTTTGTCGAGCGCATCCTTCGCCGCCGCCTTGCCTTGCAGCACCGACTCGATAGAGACTTCGACGGTCTGCCGCGCGGTGGGGAACACGCCGATAAACCCGCCCTGCGTGATGCGAGTGTTTGGCGCCATGTGCAACTGGTCGACCGCGGTTTGGAACTGTGGATACTTGGCGCGCCAATCCTTGTCCACTTGCTGGTCGTAGCCGGCTTTGTTCGTCGGGTAGTACCCGGTGTTGATGTGCCAGTATGCTTGTTCTGCTGGCGAAGACATAAACTTGACCAGCTGCCAGCCGCAATCCTGTTCGGCTTGCGGGCGGCCGTTCAGAATCCACAGCGACGCGCCGCCGATGACGGTGCCGTACTTGGTGTACGCGTCCTCGTTCGGGCGCGGGTAGAAGCCGGTGCCTAGCTCGAACTTGCCTTGCGTCGCGTCGAGCAGACTGCGGAGCGCGGCAGTGGATTCGACGATCATCGCGGTCTTGCCCGCGACGAAGGCATTGCGTGTGTCGGTCGTGTTGCGCCCATAGTTCCCCTCCACGCCTTCGTCGTACATCTTTTTCCACCAGGTTACGATGTTGAGACCTTCCGGGCTGTTGAACGTTGCCGCCGTCGCGGTGGAATCGCGGCCGTTGCCGTTGTTGGTATAGTATCCGCCCGAGACGGCGAGGAATTGTTCAAAGAACCAGCCGTAGATGGCGAGCGATACGCCGTACTGCGTCACTTTGCCGGACGCGTCTTTGATCGTCAGCTTCTTGGCGTACTGCTCTACATCGTCGAACGTGCGCGGCGCTTTGGTCGGGTCAAGCCCGGCGGCTTTGAACATATCCTTATTGTAGTACAGCATTGGGTTCGAGCTATTGAACGGCATTGACTGCAACCTGCCATTCGCGGTGTAATACGCCATCAGGTTTGGCTCGATGCCGGAGGTGTCGTACTTTTCCTTGTCGATAAAGTCCTGCACCGGCGTCGCCACCTTCAAGTCCACCATCAGTTTGGTGCCGATGTCGTACAACTGCATCACGGTCGGAATATCGCCGGACTGCAAGCCGGCTTTGAGCTTGTTCAGCGCGTCGTCATACGAACCCTGGTACGTCGCCTCGGCGAAGCATTTGGTCTGCGCGGCGTTGAAATCGCTGATCATCTTCGGGATTACCGTGCCGCCCACATCGCCGCTCTGGCTGTGCCAGAACGTGACTTTGGTCGCGCCAGCAGGAACCGGCACAGAGGTCGGTTTAGCGGTGGCTTGGGGCGCCGCGGTCGCGCCGGGCGCGGTCGTCGCGGGCGCCGGCGCGGTTGTCGGCGCTGCTGCCGGCGCGCACGCGCTGAACGCCAGCGCGAACGCCACGAGCGTTAGGATCACAAGAATCGTGCGTTTCATCTTCTCTATCCTCCTCGAGAGTCAAGAATCATCGTGCGTGTTTGAGTGCGGTAGAAATCCTTTCGATTGCACCTCCTTACGGGATCAATAACACTTTGCCCATCGCCTGGCGACTTTCGAGATGGCGATGGGCGTCAGCGGTTTGCGCGAGCGGAAACGTCGAGTCGATGCGCACGTAAAGTTTACCGGCGCGCATCCACTGGAAGAGATCGTTCGCGCGCTGCGACAATTCCGCGCGGTCGGCGGTATAGTGGACGAGGGTCGGACGCGTCAGGAAGAGCGATCCTTTGGCGTTGAGCACCTGCGGATCGAAGGGCGGCACTGCGCCGCTGGACTGCCCACACAGCACCATATAACCGCGCCGGCGCAAACAATTCAGACTTTTATCGAACGTCGTCTTGCCAACCGAGTCGTAGACCACATCGACGCCTTTGCCATTTGTCAGCCGCTTCACCTCGGCTTCGAAATCGGTCTGCTCGTACAGGATCACCTCGTCCGCGCCGGCGGCGCGCGCGAGGCGCGCCTTTTCTTCGGTCGATACAGTCCCGATCACGCGCGCGCCAATGTGCTTGG
>JBBIJS010000201.1:0-5511 GCA_037445855.1 Chloroflexota bacterium
TCCAGCCACACTTTCGGTCCACACTTCGGACACGCGACCGGCTGCGCGTGAAAGCGGCGGTCCAGCGGATCGTGGTACTCGCGCGCGCAATCGTCGCACATCTCAAACGCGCGCATCGTCGTCTTGGGACGGTCGTACGGAATATCGTCGATGATCGTAAAGCGGGGACCACAGTTCGTGCAGTTGATGAACGGATAGCGATAACGGCGGTCGTGCGGGTCGAAGAGTTCGCGGAGACAGTCGGGGCAGATCGATATGTCGGGCGAGATGGGCTGGAATGCGCCGGCGAGTGGAACACTTGCGCGGATTTCGAATCGATTGAACTGCGCGTGCCCATTCGACGCGGCGTCGCGGACGTCCACCGAATCGATTCGCGCGAGCGGCGGCTGTTCTGCGGTCAGCGCGCGCACGAACGCCTCCAGCGCGGCAGCGTCGCCTTCCAGTTCGATATCGACGCCCGCGGACGTATTCGCGACCCAGCCGTTCAAATTCGCGCGCGTCGCGAGTTGATAAACAAACGGACGAAAACCGACGCCTTGCACGACGCCGGTCACGTGGATTTTGCGAAGCATCATCACACGACCAATCGAATCGTACCCCTCGCGCTCAGTGTACCATGGCGACGTGCGAGTTCGGTCAGAAATCCGTCCTAAACCCGTATCCGCTCATTCAACATCGATGCTCGCCAGACGAAACTCGTCGTGCAGCAGCGGGCGCACGCGCGGGCTGGCGCACTGTGGACACGCCGCCGCGCCGTCCGCCAGCGCAAATTCATTTCCGCAAGCGAGACACTTTGCCGTCATCGGAACGCGGGCAATCTCCACGCGCGCGCCGTCCGCCAGCGTGCCGCGCGTCAGATTTTCGAAATGGAAACGCAGCGAGTCTTCGCTTTCGTCCGCCGCCGCGCTCATTTCGATATTGAACTGCGTGATCTTCTGCGCGTTGTTCTTTGCCGCGTAATCGAGCGCGACCCGCAGCATTTCTTGCGCGATGCCGAGTTCGTGCATCTACCGCCACTCCTGTACGATTTCTTCCGCGCGCGCAATCAGTTGCGGCAATGTCTGCGCGACCGTCGGCGAAAGATCAACGCCCACCTCGAGGTCGGCGGGCTGAATGCCGATGAGCGTCAAATGTTCGGGCAAGTGCCCGCGCACCTGCGCCAGCGCGAGCACTTCTTGAAACAGCAACTGGTGCTGCGACATCTTGATCGTCGAGAACAGCGGCACCTCCTCGCGCGCCAGTTCGATCAGCGCGCCCGGCTCCTTGTGTCCATCGATCGCGTCGAGCACGAGCAGGTGCGACGATTCTTCGACGAGCGGCAGCAAGTTCAAACCAAGCGTCCCGCCGTCGACGACTTCGAAATCGCCTGCCGATTTTTTTGTTTGCAGCGCGCGGATCGCGTGAATGCCCACGCCCTCGTCCGTGTTGAGCAGATTGCCAATGCCGAGAATGATTTTGCGTTGAGCCATAGTTGTCTGACGGATGACCGAGGACGGAAGACGGAGTAATCGCGTCCGTCGTCGGTCGTCCGTCCTCCGTCATTTCAGCAGCATCACCGCGTTCGTCAGATCGTCCACCGTTACACCCGGCGACTGAATCGCGATGGTGCGGTACACTTCGTCGATGCGCGCCTTGACCGCGCCGGCGTCCAGTGCGGTGCCACGCAGCGCGAGTTCGAGCGCGCCCGGCGCGAATTTCGGCAGCATCGTGAAATCGCCAGAGAGCGTCACGTCATCGATCCGTCCTTCGCGCACGCGCGCCGTGACGCGGATCAAGCCGCCGGGCGCTTTGTGCGCGGCTTCCAGCACGCGTACGTCTTCGTGAATCTTGACGCCGGGTTGGCGCAAGCCGCCTTTCTGGTACAGCCACTCGTCGGTTACGGCTTGCCGATCCAGTTCTTCCGCGCGCGCGAGTTCTTTCGCGGTCGGCTCGCCGCGCACGATCGGACGCCCGAGCGCGGCTTGGCATTTGTCGATGTAGACGCTCACGACGGCATCGCGGTCCGGCGTCTTGCCCAGTTCTTTCGTCATCGTCGTCATATATTCGGAAAGCGACTGGAAAATCTTGTCGCGCATTTTCTCCGACGAGACCTTGAGCACCTTCGACATCAATTCAAAGTTGAAATCGAACATCAGCGAGCCGACGACAACTTCGGAAATGCCCATCTGCGCCGCGCCGGTCCCGCCGATTTTTTTGCCCTGCACGTGGATGTCGTTGATTGGACGATAGTTCGCCTGAACGCCAATCGCGTGGTACGTTTCGACGAGCGGCTTGACGTAGAGCGCAAAGCGTTCGCCGATGTCGGCGGGCAGCGCGCCGCGCTGAAAAACCCACTGCGTAAAGACCTGGTTCTGGTCGAGATACACCGCGCCGCCGCCGACCTCACGCCGATAAATTGGCAGACCGTGCGCGCGGCAGTATTCGACATCGACTTCCTTCTCGAGTTCCTGATGAAAGCCGATGCAGACATACGGCGCGGTCGGCGCGACGAGGATGATCGTGTCCGGCGAATTTTCGTCGAGCGCGTAGGCGACCGCGTGGTAGATCGTCTGAGAACGGACCGGCGGAACAAGCCCAAGGTCGAGCAAGCGTATCTCGTTCATAGTTGCCATCATTTCCATTTTAGCGCGATTGTTGAAAACTGACAAAGATTGTGGGCGGGGTCCCTCGTCCCCGCCCACAAATATGTCGGTGCCCCAGTGAGGAGGCGCGGCATCAACTTACGCAAACATTCAAGCCACTTGCTACTTCGCCCAGATCGTTGCCGTTCGCGTCCACCATGTGAATCGCGCACGCCATACACGGATCGAACGAGTGAATCGTGCGGAGGATTTCGAGCGGCCATTCCGGTTTCGCCAGTTTCGTTCCCACCAGCGCCATTTCGTACGCGCCGGCTTGCTGCTTCTGATCGCGCGGCGACGCGTTCCACGTCGTCGGCACGACCATCTGGTAGTTGTCGATCTTGCCGTCCTTGATGACGATCCAGTGCCCCAGCGCGCCGCGTGGCGCTTCCATATAACCGAACCCTTGCGCTTGCGAGGGCCATGAGGTCGGTTCCCACTTGTCGCCGCTGAAGGTATCGGTGTTGCCGGCTTTGATTTCCGCGACGAGCGCATCGTAGTACGTCCGCAGCGCGTCGGCGAACACTTTCGTTTCGATACCGCGCGCCGCCGTGCGACCGAGCGTCGAAAAGACCGCGGTGATCGGCGCGTCGAGCGCCTTGAGGACGGCGTTCGTCAGGGCTTGCACCTGCTGGTTGCCCGACGCGTACATCACGAGCACACGCGCGAGCGGACCGACTTCCATCGGCGTTTCGTTCCAGCGCGGCGACTTGAGCCATGAATACTTTTGCTCGACCTCAAGCTGCCGGTACGGCGGCTTGGGTCCGGTATAGTTGAACGCGGTTTCGCCTTGCCACGGATGCAAGCCCACGCCGTCGCCGCCGCTGTACTTGTACCACGAGTGCGCGATGAATTCTTTCATCTTGGCGAAATCGCGCGGGTCGGGCTGCTGGATATTTTTCAGATCGCGATTGAGGATCACCGCGCGCGGCACGAGGAATTTGCTCGTGTCGCCGTTGTCCGTATCCGGGAACTCGCCCCAAGTCAGGAAATTGCCCAAGCCCTCGCCAATCGCCGCATAGTCTTTGTAGAACGGCGCGATCGCGAGCAAGTCGGGCAGGTACACCTGATCGACGAACGCGATCATCTTGTTGATGGAATCGTTGATGATCGACAGGCGTTCCGCATTGAGCGCGGTGTCGCTGTTCAGGTCGATCGGCATCGGCACGCCGCCGACGACAAAGTTGGGGTGCGGGTTCTTGCCGCCGAAGATCGTGTGAATCTTGGTCGCGTCTTTCTGCCAATCGAGCGCTTCGAGATAGTGCGCGACCGCGAGCAGGTTCACTTCCGGCGGCAGTTTGTACGCCGGATGTCCCCAGTACGCGTTCGCAAAGATCGAAAGCTGCCCGCTGTCCACAATCGCCTTGACCTTGCTCTGCACATCGGCGAAGTACGCCGGCGACGAATTGGGCCACGGCGAAATCGTCTGCTGAATATCCGACGTTTTCTTTGGGTCGGCTTTCAGCGTGCCGGTCACGTCCACCCAGTCGAGGGCGTGCAGGTGGTAAAAGTGCATCACGTGGTCGTGGACGTACTGCTGCGCGATCATCAAATTGCGGATGAGGTTCGCGGCTTTCGGGATTTTGATCTTGAGCGCGTCCTCGACCGAACGGATCGACGCGAACGAATGCACCGTCGTGCAGACGCCGCAGGCGCGCTGCGTGAACGCCCACGCCTCGCGCGGATCGCGTCCCTTCAAGATCGTTTCGATGCCGCGCACCATCGTGCCAGACGAGTACGCCTGGGTGATCGTGTTGTTCGCGTCCAACTCTGCTTCGATGCGAAGATGTCCTTCGATGCGTGTGATGGGATCGACTACTATTCGTTGAGCCATTTTTCTCCTCCAGTATTCAGTGTTCAGTAATCAGACTGAATACTGATTACTGTTCCAGCGCGTCCGCCACCAACTGCGACAAGCCCGCGACCTTCACGTCGAGATTGAAATGCTGGACGCTGTCGGTGAATTGCAAGCGGCAGTTGGAGCAAACCATCGCGACCGTTTTCGCGTCGGCTTTTTTGATTTGATCGATCTTCAACTCGAACGCGGCGTAGCGAATCGGGTCGGCGTCTTTGATCGCGATCACGCCGCCGCCGCCGCCGCAGCAAATCGCTTCCTCTTTATTCGGCGTCATTTCCTTGAACGCTTTCGGCGCGAGGAGGTTCAAGATATCGCGCGGCTCTTGGATGTGGCTGCCGCGGCGCTGAATCTTGCACGCATCGTGGAAGGTGATCGTGCCGTCGTTATCGTACGCGCCGGGTTTCAGTTTGATGCGCCCGCTCTTGACGTACTCGCCCATCACGCCGGCGATGTGAACCACGTCAATGCCTTGCGGCACATCCATCAGGTTCGCCGCCGTCCAACGCAGCGCGTCGTACGCGTGGCCGCACTCGGTGACGAGGATGCGCTTGACGCCAAGTTCCTTCGCGGCGTCGAAGACGCGGTTCAAGAACAGTTTCGTCAGGCGCTCGTTCCCTTCGTAGAAACCAAAGTTGACGACCTCGCGGCCCTTTTTGGAGAGCGTCCACTTTTCGCCCGCGGCGTTCAGAATCTTGGCGATCGCGGCGAGGTTGTTCGGAAACTTCATAATCTCGATGGACGAAAAGACCACGAGCGTGTCCGCGCCTTTCACGTCGACGGGTAATTCGATTTCCCATTCGTCCGCGACCCACTCAATGCGCTGTGCGTACACCGCGTCGGTCACACCGAGCGGGCTGCCTTCGTGCTCTTGTTTCTCGACCGCCGTTTGCAAATCGGCGGGGACGGCTTTCGCTTCGGAGAGGCCGGAGCGCACGTCGTGAATCAGCGGACCGAGGTTGATGCCCATCGGGCAGACCATCGAGCACTTGTTGCACATCGTGCAGGCGTAATAATCGATCTCGCTCCAGTGCG
>JBBIJS010000202.1:0-5489 GCA_037445855.1 Chloroflexota bacterium
GGATGGCTGCCGCTGTTCTGGCGTACCTGGGAATCATGCTCTACAAAAAAAGCGCTGCGCTGCTCTTTCTCGGCGTTTTTGCGGTCTTGAACATCGCGCCGCTGCTGGGCTTCCCGCTCGAGTACTTTAACACGCGCTACCTCTACACGTCGATGATGGCGTCCGCTGTCGTCATCGCGCTCGTCGTCGAACAAGGTTTCAATTTTTTTGGCAAGCGCCGGCTGTACGCGCTGATCGCCGGCGCGGCAATCGCGCTTGTCGTTCTCGGCAGCAGTCTGCGCGTCGCGGACGCCGCGGCGGGCTTGGCGGAATATACGCGCGTGCTGCGCGTTCCGTTCCGCGACATCACGCGGCAGCATCCCACATTTCCTGCCGGCACGTATTTGTATTTCGTTTATCCCAACACGCCCGTCACGGAACTCGAGGGTTTGTTTTACACGCGCTATTTCGGCGCGGGCATCACGGTCGACGGAACCGACACCGGGCACCCCGCGAATCTGCGCCAGCACAATTCGGCGTACGTCTATTACTTCGATCCAACCGGTCGCCCGATTGAAATCCTGGTCGATCAAGCCGCTGCGCTGTACGCCGCGCCGCCGCTGCCCGCAAAGTTTCAGGCGCCGATCACGCTTGAGAGTTACGAGGTTCCGAGTCGCACCATCACGCGCGGCAAAGCGCTCGTCGCGATTTTGAATTGGAGTGCTGCCGCGTCGGTGGACAAGGACTACTCCGTTTTCGCCAACCTTGTCGATGCGAACGGGAACGTGCTGGCGCGCTACGATGGTCCGCCCAAGCGCGGCGCGCAGCCAACCAGTGCGTGGCAGCGCGGCGTGGTCGTGGTCGATCCGATCGTGCTGCCGGTCAGCCCCGACGCGCCGGTGGGCGACAATTACCGACTCGAAGTTGGGATGTCCGACGGCGCGACGGGGCAGCGACTGGCGCTAATCGATCAGAACGGTCAGCGCGAGGACGACAAGATTGTGATTGCGCCATTTAGGATTTTGCCGTGACCCATCAGTTCATTCGCACGCGCGTCGCGTGGGTCGGCGCGCTGGCGCTTGCCGCCGTTTCCTACGTCACGTATTATCCCGGCTTGCGGATGGGTTTCTATCTGGACGACTATGTGTACCTCGAACGCGCCGGGCGGACGGATTGGGCGAACGCGCTCGCGCAAATCTTCGATCCCCGCGTCCAGACGCAGTGGTACCGCCCGCTGCAGGCGATCCAGTTCTTCTTGCAGTTTCAATTCCTCGGCGGGAACGCGAATATCTTCCACGTTATCAACATGACGTTCCACGTTGTGAACGTGCTGCTACTGGGCGCGCTCGTCGCGCGCGTGTCGCAAAAGTGGTTGCTTGGATTCGCCGCCGCGTTCTTCTACGCGACGTTTTCGGTTTATCCCTCCGGCGTCAATTGGGTCGGCATCGTCGATCCGCTGAACACGATCTTTTATTTACTCGGCATTTGGTTCTGGCTGACCTATCTGGAACGCGAGGATTGGCAGCACTACGCGCTCACGTTCGGCGTGTTCATCCTCGCGCTGATGAGCAAGCAGCTTAGTGTGACTCTGCCGGCAGTCTTGTTTTTGAGCGAGTGGCTGCTGCGGCAAAAACCATTCTCGCTGGTCGGCGCGATTCGCCGCTACGCGCTCTTTGGCGTCGCCGCGATGCTCTTCCTATTCATTCAGTATTTCACGCCGAGCACGCACACATTCGCCAGCGTCTTCGGCTGGCAGTTCGGCGAGTCGATGGCGTTTTTCCTCGTCCAATACCTCGTTCTCTTTTTCTTTCCATGGGGCGTGTTTCCCTCCATCGACCTAAACGTCGTCGAAGCTGGCGCGCCGCCAACGTACCTCTGGCTCGCGGTCGCGCTCATCCTCTTTGCCGCCGTCGCCTGGCGCAAGCGCAGCCGCGCGCTGCTCTTTCTCGCCGCGTTCGTGCTGATGAATCTGCTGCCGGTCTTGCCCTTCCCATTCATCGAACATCGCTATCTCTATTTGCCGATCATGGCGGCGGCGGTGATTCTCGCGCTGCTGTTCGATCAAGCGCGTCGCGTCCTGGGACGCCGCGCCGGCTTCGCGCCGGCCGCCGCGACCTTGCTTGCATTCCTCGCGTTCGGCAACGGCGTGTCGATCAATGCGTCCGCGCTCGATGCGGCGGAGTGGGCGCGGCAGTTGCGCGTGCCGTTCCGCGATATCGCCCTGCAACATCCCACCTTTCCGGCGAACACGCTGCTCTACTTTATCGATCCGATCACGCCGACGACCGGCGGTTTGTCCGGCATGGCGATGGTGCAGTACGGCAAGGGCGTCTGGGTCAAGAATTGGAGCGAGCGCGCCGACCTGAATCAATACTCCGCCGCGTACGTTTACTATTTCGATGCCGCGCGGCGTCCGCGCGAAATTCTCGCGGACAAGAACGCGGTGACGCGCGTCGCGCCGGCGCTGCCGGTGGATTTCGGCGCGTCCATTCGGCTCGATGGCTATGAAGCGCCGCGCACCGCGCTCAAGCGCGGGGAACCTCTCGTCCTTATTCTGTACTGGCACGCGCTCCGCCAGATCGATCAAGACTATTCGCTATTCGCCCATCTGGTCGCGCCGGATGGCAAAACGATTGCCGCGTACGACGGCGCGCCGCGCAACGGCAAGTATCCAACTTCGCAATGGGAGCCCGCGCGCTTCGTCGCCGATTCGATTTTGATTCCGGTGAACGCGGACGCGCCGCCCGGCAGCGACTACAAAATCGAAATCGGCTGGACCGATCCCGCGACGCAACAGCGTTTGGGCGACGCGGCGGTGATCGATTCATTCAGTATTGTTGAGTAATCACAGGCACAGTACGTCACAGATTTGAGGAGAAAGGCGTTCTCTAACGCCGTTTTCGCGGGCAAAACGCGCTAGAGCGCGCACACTCTTCCATAGAAGTGTGATGTGCTGAGACATTTCATGATGACCCTTTCGTTCACCGAAAAATCTCCGCGCTGGAAATATTTTGTCGCCCTCGGCGTCATTGCGGCGACGGTGCTCGTTGCCTTCGCCGCGGCGACGCAACTCAGTTTCGTCGGCGATGATTGGATTTTTCTCGATATCGTCGGTCGGCTGAATCTGCCGGATTATCTGGTCAAGTATTTCGATCCACGCGTGCAGACCGCGTGGTATCGCCCGGTTCAGGGAATTCAATATCTGATTGGCTACAAATTGTTCGGCTCCGATCCGTTCGGCTATCATTTGGAAAATATTTTGCTTCACCTCGCGAACTGCTGGCTGCTCTTCGGTCTCGCGCTTCGCCTCACGCGGCGGGCGCGTATCGCATTCGTCGCCGCGCTGTTGTACGCGACCTTTCCCATCGCGGTCGAGGGAATCTTCAAAGCGGGCGTGATCGATCCGCTGCTGACTGTTTTTTCTCTCTTGTCGATTTGGTTCTGGCTGCGCTATTTGGAACGCGGCGCGCGCCGCGACTATTGGCTGACGTTCGTGAGTTTCATCCTCGCGCTCTACTCCAAAGAGATCAGCATCATGCTGCCGATCATTCTTTTCTTGATCGACCGGCTGTACGCCGCCAAGCCGGCGACGCGGCGCGAACTGGTCCGTCGCTATGTCTGGTTCGCCGTCGCGTTCATTCCCTACGCGGTGATTGAGTACATCGTGACGCGCCGCAGCGTCTTCGTCTCGCACGAGGGCTACGCGCCGGGTGTCGGTATCCTCACCAACCTGGTCGACTATCTCAGCGGACTGGCATTTCCCTGGATTTACGCGCCGCCGCTCAGTTATCTTTTGCTCGTTCTCGCGCTCGTGGCGCTCGCTTATTTTGTTTTTGCGAAAAAGAACTTGGGGCTCATTTGCGTCGCCGCCGTTGCGGTCTTGCCGGTTTTGCCGATTGCGCCGTTCCCGCAAGTCTCGCCGCGCTTTCTCTACTTCTCGCTCACCGCGTCGGCGTTCCTCTTCGCGCTTTTGTTCGATTGGGCGTGGCAGCGTCTGCCGCGCGCGCGGATCAGCCGCGCGCTGGCGTTCGGCGTCGTCGCGCTGGCGGTCGCCTTCGGCAGCGCGGCAATCGCGAATGCGACCACGGCGTTTGCGGAATTCGCGCGCGTGAGTCGCGTCTCGTTCCGCAATGTCCGGCAGTGGCACCCCACGCTGCCCGCCGACACGCTGCTGTACTTTTTCTACCCGCCGGTGCCAGGTCCTAACTTGTCCGGCATGTTCTTCTCACACTACGGCGCTTCGGTCGAGTCAATGTCCACTGACTCTGCCATCCCGGCGGACTTGCGCGCGCACGCGCTGGCGTACGTGTACTACTATGACGCGCAGGGCAATCAAATCGAGCAGCGTGTCGATCGAACCCTCGCCGTGCGCGCCACACCCGCGCCGCCGGTTGTTTTCGGCAATGCTATTCGGCTGGAAGGATTTGAATTGGCGAGCGGCAGTATCACGCGCGGGCAATCGCTCCTCATGCTGTTGTATTGGCGCGGCACGCGTCCGATCGCCACGGATTATACAGTTGGTGTGCATCTCGTCGATGCCGCCGGCAAAACCGTCGCGGGTTATGATAAGGAGCCGCGCCGCGGCACGCGACAATCCAGTTCTTGGACGCCGGGAGAATTGATTGTCGATGGGATTCAACTGCCGATTCCGGCAGAGACCACGCCAGGGGATTATCGGCTTGAAGTTGAATTGTACGACGCGGCGAGCCAGCGGCGACTGAACATCATCGATTCGAGTGGCGCTGCGGTGGCGGACAAGCTCTTGATCGAATCTGTGCGCGTGGGTGACTGATCGTGCGCGATAAAATCTTGCGTTCCATCCAATCCGATCCGCTCCTCGCGATCATCCTCGCCGCGTTCGTCGCGCTCGCGCTGACCTATTCCATCGTCACGCCGATTTTTGAAGCGGGCGATGAACTGTGGCATTATCCTTTCGTGCAAGCGCTTGCGACGGGTCACGCGCTGCCGGTTCAAGACCCGAATGTCAAAACGCTGTGGGAACAGGAAGGCGGACAGCCGCCGCTTTACTATGCGCTCAGCGCGCTTGCC
This sequence comes from Chloroflexota bacterium, assembly GCA_037445855.1. Lineage (GTDB taxonomy): Bacteria > Chloroflexota > Anaerolineae > UBA4142 > UBA4142 > DAIDTM01. The sequence goes on from JBBIJS010000202.1 coordinate 5,029, forward strand.
ACCGCGTGGATCGACACGCGCGATTTGCCCGACCGCCTGTGGCGCAATCCTGAAGCCAAGATCGGCGTCCCGCTCGATTACGGCAACAAGAATATGGTCGTGCACACGAGCGCGGAAAATTTTCCGTGGCACAACACCGCGCTGGCAGTTCACCTCATTCGATTCCTTTCGATCTGCTTCTCCGCGCTCACCGTTGTCTTTACCTACCTGCTCGCGCTTGAGATTGGAACCGGCGTCATTGCGAGCACATTCGCTACGTTCAGTGTAAACTCCGCGAAGCAATCCCCAACCCGCGAATTGGAGATTGCTTCGGGCAAAAACCGCCCTCGCAATGACACCAAAACCCTCGCCGCGGTTGCCGCCGCGCTGGTCGCGTTCAACCCGATGTTCCTCTTCATCAGCGCGTCGGTGAACAACGACAACCTCGCGGTCATGCTCGCAACGCTTGCGCTGTGGCTCCT